>DATBLH010000087.1:0-17552 GCA_036555445.1 Candidatus Limnocylindrales bacterium | reverse complement strand
GTACAGGGGCGAGGTGTCGAAGATCGCGGCCGCATTGCGGATCGCGAAGTACTCGAACTTCTCGGAGATCTGGTATTTCGTCGCCGCGAGGTGACCCGACCAGTGCTCCCACAGGCCGGTCTCGTTGAGCGCGCTCGTCCGCTCGTGGAACGGGGTCGTTCGGATCATCGACGCCTCGGGCGATTGGGAATCTGGTGAGGGCCGTGACGGTAGCGTGTTGTTGGACGTTTGCGCAATATCGTCTAGCCTGACGCGACATGGGACGTATGAGTCCGGAGCGACGACGCGAGGCGATCGTGGACGCGACCCTGGCGGTCGCGCGCCGCAAGGGGCTGGCCTCGACGACAGTCCGTGACGTGGCCGCCGAGATGGGCACCTCGAGCGGGCTCATCCATCACTATTTCCCGTCCATGGATCACGTCCTGGCGGCCGCGTTCGAGACGGTGGCGCGGGACGACCTCGAGCAGTCGGCGACCGCAATGTCGACCGCCCGCGATCCACTCCGGGCGATCGCGGTGTTCTTCCGGACCTACGCCCGTGCCGAGAAGGACTGGGCGTTCCAGCTCTGGCTCGACGCGTGGTCGGAAGCGTCGCGGCGGCCCGCCGTGCGCACGACCTCGCGACGACTGAACCTGGCCTGGCAGGCACTCCTCCAACAGGCGATCGAGGTGGCAGTCGCCACCGGACGCGCGACGTGTCCCGATCCCCGCGCCGCCGCCTGGCGCCTGCTGTCCCTTCTCGACGGCCTCGCCCTGCAGGTGGTCGCCCATGGGACGACGCTCCGGCGCGGCCAGGTCGTGCGCTGGGCGACGGCGTCGGCCGAGGCCGAGCTCGGCCTTGCCCCGGGCGCGCTGAGCACACGAGGGGTGGCGGAAACCGCGGCCGGCGATCGCGCGTAGCCAGTGGCATCGCCAACAGTCGCCACGGAGCTTCAGACCATGCGCTCGACGCCACTCCTCGCACTCACCATCGTCGTCGCCACCGCACTCGCGGCCTGCGGTCCCGGTGCGTCCGCCGCCCCGAGCTCGGCGGCACCCAGCTCGGCGGCTCCAAGCTCGCCCGCCGCGTCGCCGTCCGGATCAGAAGGTGCGGCCGTGAACCTGGCCGATTCGGATCTGGGCATGATCCTCGTCGACGGCCAGGGTCGCACCCTGTACGCGTTCACGCCCGACGCGAACGGCGAGTCGACCTGCTACGACGACTGCGCCACGAAGTGGCCGCCCTTGACCTCGAGCGGCGACGTGGCTGCCGGTGAAGGCCTCGATGCCGAGGACTTCGGCACCGTCGCACGCACGGACGGTTCGACCCAGGTGACGTTCTACGGCAAGCCCTTGTACACCTTCGCCGACGACGCCGCCGCCGGGGACACGAACGGCCAGGGCGTTGGCGACAAGTGGTTCGTCGTCGACGCGGAGGGAGAGCTGGTCCGGAGCTGACCCGCCTCGCTACGCAGCCGCCGGCCTGGCCACGCGGTCGGGCCGGCGCAACTCCTGGTACACGCTGAACACGAACATCAGCAGCGTCATCACGCCCACACCGATCACGAACGCCCCGGCCCGCGGGTTCCCCGCCTTGAAGTCCCCTTGGAACAGGATCCCGACCGCGACCAGGGCGAGCCCGTTGAGGATGAACAGCCCCGCGGCCAGGCGGATCTCATCCCAGTCGGTGGCGAAGGCCATCGTCGCGCACCACACGCACCAGCCCAGGAACCATGCGGCCACGATCCGCGCGTCGAGCGGGTTGAGCTCCCACGGCCAGCGCGTCTGCGCGAACTCGGGATTGATGACGAGCAGCAGTCCGTTGATCAGGAGCAGCCCCGTGATCAGAACGAGGACCACCTTGAACGCCGGGTGGACGGCGCCGCCGGTGGAAGGAGCGGGCGCACGAAGGGTGCCCGGCGGGACGAGATAGATCATCGCCAGCGGCTCGAAGATATAGAGGATCAGCCACACGTGAGCCGTGGGCGCCTGGTGCCACAGGAACTGGTCGATGTGCCAATAGGTCGCCAGCAGCAGGGTCCCGGTGAACACGAGGTTGCCCCAGAAGATCCAGCGGATCTTCAGCCAGTCGCGCTGGAAGGCGATCACGAGGAAGAACACCGTCCGGAACACGTAGCCCGCGCCGATGAACGCCTGGGCGAAGCGGGGCTCGACCTTCCACGCGAAGTCGGTTGCGATCGCCTGGGGGAAGAAGAACATCCAGATCGCGAAGATCGCCGCGAAGGCGGCGCCGGTCAGGCCCCAGCCAACCTGCTTGATCCGCTGCCAATCCATCATTCCCTCTCCCGTGCGCCCGGCGGCCAGCGCCGAGCCGGATCGCGTTGCTCAGGCTACAACCCGGACCGCGGCGCGCCGTCTCACCTGGAGACCGGCGGATCGGACGCCGGCGCGTCGACGACCGCAGCGACCGCTGCGACCGGCTCCGGCTCACCGTCCACGATCGGGTCGGACGGTGCGTTCTCACGACGCGCCAGGTAGGTGAACGGGATGACCAGGGCCGAGATCCCGGCCGAGACCACGTACGACGCTGGATAGCCATAGAGGTCGGCCGTGCGGCCCAGGACGGGCTGGGCGACGACGCCACCCGTGGAGCCCATCAGGGCATCGAACGACAGGACGGTCGCCCGCTGTTCTGACGGGATGACGCCGTTGACGAACGCCTGGCGGAGGGGCATTTCGAACGCGAACAGGAGCGCCCAGACCGCGAGCAACAGGAGGGCGAGCGCGAAGTTGCTGGTCAGGCCGATGAGCACCAGGAACACCACGTTGAGGAACGCGCCCAGGAGCAGCGCATCGGTCCGGCGTTTGAACAGCCGGCGCACGCGCGAGACCATCAGCCCGCCGGCGATCTGGGCACCGGCGATGAGGGCCGCCGCCAGGCCGGCGATGCCGTAGGCGCTGGGGTCCCCGTACAGCTGGAGCAGGTAGGGCTGCAGGGCATAGAACGCGTAGAAGCCGACGCCGGCGCTGAACGGCGCCGCAAGCATCAGCCAGCGCACCGGAGGATTCCGGAAGCCACCATCCACACCGCCCCTGACGACGTCACGCACGGCGTCGATCGGGCTGACGCCGCGCTTGGGCGAGAAGCCGAGATCGCGCATGAACAGGAACGCGAGCAGCAGGGTCACACCCAGCATCCCGGCTCGGAGGATGTACGGCACGCCGAGCGTGGTCGCCTGCGCGATCAGGCCGCCGCCGACCGAGCCGGCCAGCATGGCGGCGCCGCCGACCGTCTGCGCTCGCCCGAATACGCCTTCCAGGTTGCCGGTGAAGTTGGTTGCCTTGAGGGCATCGACGAGCCAGGCCTCGGTCGCCCCCGAGAAGAACGTGAATCCGAGCCCGAGCATGATCGAGGAGACGGCCCAGCCGACGAATGGGGCCTGGATGCTCCACATCAACAGGTACAGGAGCGTCGACAGCAGGAGCGTGGCCGCGCCGAGCAGGAACGAGAAGCGACGGCCGCGGGTATCGGCGATGACGCCGGTTGGAACCTCGAACAGCACCTGCCCGACGGTGAAGAACGCGTTCGCCGCAAATGCCTCGGTGTTGCTCAGGCCCGCGCTCAGCAGGAACAGGGTGTTGATGCCCCAGATGAAGGACGCGGCGAGGGTCGTGAACAGCGTCAGCAGCAGGTACGTGCGCTGGACCTGGCGCGCCGCGTCGGTCATCGGGCGGTTGGGCGTGACGGCATCGAGCGCAGCCTAGCAGCGAGCGTGCCCCTCGGGCCGCTGAGGATTGCGTTCCCGGGAGCGCCGACCGCACCCCCGGCGGTGCCCCCTATCCTTCGTTCGTGGTCCTCTACCAGCTCGACGATCCGGGCCCCCTCGACGCCCCGGTGCTGGTCGCCGCCTTCGACGGCTGGATCGATGCCGGCGGCGCTTCCACCACGGCCGCGGATCGGATCGCCGAGGACGGCCGGGTCGTCGCCACGTTCGACGGCGACAAGCTGTACGACTACCGGGCCCGGCGACCGACGCTGGACATCATCGATGGCAGCCTCCTCGATCTCGACTGGCCCGAGCTTCACCTGCGCGCCACGACGATCGGCGACCGGGACCTCCTCGTCCTGAGCGGCCCCGAGCCCGACTATCGCTGGCGCGAGCTCGCGTCGGACGTGGCCGCCCTGGCCGGAGACCTGGGCGTCGTCCGCTGGATCAGCATGGGTGCGATCCCGGCCGCGGTCGCCCACACCCGACCGATCACGATCCTGGGGACCGCTTCGGCGCCGGGACTGCTACCGCCGGACATCGCGCAGGGTCCGGCCGGGCACCTCCGGGTGCCGTCCGCTGCACTGTCCGTCCTGGAGCTGACCGCGTCGCGGGCAGGCCTGCCGGCGATCGGGTTCTACGCGCAGGTCCCGCACTACGTCTCGGGGCCGTCGGCGGCAGCCGCGATCGAGCTCCTCGGACGGCTCGGACGACACCTCGACGTGGAGTTCCCGCTCGGGTCGCTCCCGTCCGAGGCACGCGAGCAGCGGGCCCTCCTCGACGCAGCGGTCGATGCCGACGAGCGGACGAGGACCTATGTCACGAGGCTCGAGGAGATGACCGACGAGGAACGCCTGCCCGCCGGCGACGACCTGATCGCCGACATCGAGCGGTTCCTCCGTGAGCGCGGCACAGAAGGCCGCGGCCAGACGTGAACGGGAGGTAGGGATGCGGATCGGGGCCATCGTTCCCCAGGGCTGGGTTGGCGAGTTCGACGGCTGGGACGCGCGTGAGGCGTGGACCCGGACGGCAGCCGTCGCGGGGCAGGCGGACCGGCTCGGCTTCGAGTCGACCTGGCTGTTCGATCACTTCCACACGACCCCCCGCCCGTCCGACGAGATCACGTTCGAGTCGTTCACCACGTTGAGCGCTCTCGCGGCCCTGACCGCCCGCGTGCGCCTCGGGCACATCGTGATCTGCACCGCGTTCCGCAATCCCGCCCTGACGGCCAAGATGATCTCGACGATGGACGTGATCAGCGGTGGCCGGATGGATCTCGGGATCGGCGCCGGCTGGAAGCAGGACGAGTGGTTGGCCTACGGCTACGGGTTCCCCGAGACCCGCGAGCGGCTGGCCCGACTGGGTGACGACCTCGAGGTCATCAACCGGATGCTCGCCGGTGACAAGCACGAGCACGCGACGTACGAGGGCACGTACAGCCACGTGCGGGACGCGATCAACGTCCCGAAGCCGCTCCAGCAGCCTCGCGTCCCGATCATGGTCGGCGGGAACGGCCCGAACGTCACCTGGCGCTTGGCGGCGCGCCACGCGGACGAGCTCAATGTCGATGGCATGAGCCCTTCGGAGGTGCGCGAGGCATTGCCCGTGATCCGGTCGCGGTGCGAGGAGATCGGTCGGGACCCAGCCACGCTCGCGATCTCGGTCCACGTCTGGACCGACACGATGTCGCGACCGGGCAATGAGCGTGCGGATCTGTTCGCGGCCTACCGCGAGGTCGGTGTGGATCGGATCATGGGCCTCGACAAGGGTTGCGCCCGGAGCGACGAAGCCCTCGAGCGGGTCGCTGAGGAGGCGCGCACGGCGGGGGTCGAGCTGGGCTGAGGAGGCGCGCACGCCGGGGGTCGATCTGGGCTGACCTCTCGCGGCCGGTCCCACGCGGCGACGGAGCGAGCCCCAGCCCCGCTCCGTCGCCTGGGGAACGACATTCGACCTCGCATCGCCAAGTAGGCGGTCGGTTCGTTAAGCGCTCATGTGCGCGAGGTTAGAAACGTGTTCGCGGAGTCGCGGCGAGCGGCCCGCGAGGAGGAGCAGGGCGAGCTGGCCCGGCGCCCGGATTCTGCGGGTCAGGCCGCTGCCGACCGGTGGCCGACGGCGAGCATGTAGACCGCCGCTTCGTCGACGCCGTCGACACCGAGCATCGCGTTGATCTGATCGTCCATGAATGCACCGATGCCACAGGCTCCGAGACCCATCGATGTCGCCGCGAGGTAGGCGTTCTCGCCGATGTGGCCGGCCTCGAGGAGCCCGTATCGGTAGCTCCGATCCTGGTATTTCGGCCGCATCCGCTGGAGGATCATCGTCAGGAACAGCACCGCGCCGCACTGGCCGAGGAACTCCTGGCCGATCCCCTGGTCGACGACGGCCTGGCGATGGTCACCCACACGGATGAGCTCGAGCGCGTGGTCCCGGTAGGCGTAGTGGTACACCCCGGGCGCGACATCGGCCACGTTGTGGACAACGGCGTAGACCTCGATCGGGTAGAGCGCGCCCGACGAAGGCGCGGTCCGCCGGGCGTTGCCGTGCGAGTCGGCGTTGACGCCGCTGGTCAGGAACAGCACCTTCGATAGCTCCTCGCTCGTCATCGGCGTTCCGATGTAGGCGCGGATCGAGCGTCGCCGCACGATCGCCTGCGACGCGCTGAGGCCGCCATCGAGCCCTGGATCCGGTAGCAGGCGACGAGTGGCACCCGGGTACTCCTTGTACAGCGGCGGTGCCTGGCCCCAGTTGGCGACCGTGCCCAGCGCGTCGATGAGTCCAGGTTTGCTCCATTGGTGATACACGACGCCCACGTCCGAGCCGGCCTCGATCGGCGGCGCAACCCGTAGGCCGCGACCCATGAGCCAACCACCCACGCCGCCGGCTGCCATGCCCAGCAGGCCGCGCCGGCTGAATACGATCGCCCGCGCCGACGCGGCCGGGGCGGGACGGGGCGGGTGGAGCGTCCGCGTCGGGGATGGGGTCGGCTGGTGGCTCGTCGACGCCGCCCGGCCGACGAGGCGACCGATACGGAAGCGGCCGTAGCTCACGAGTCGCTGCCAGTTCAGCGTGACGTGCACGATCGCGAACCCACCCATCACGTAGCCCGAGATCGTGTGGTACCAGAAGTCGTTGAGGTCCCAGAGGTCCGCGATCAGGCCGGTGGCGGCGGTCGCGATGGCGCTCAGCAGCAGCCCGGCACTGGTCAGGAAGTCGAGATCGTGTCGAAGTCGTGTCATGTCGACGTGTCCTGTCGCCGGGACGGCGACCCCGACCGACCGCGGTCCGTCGCTCCGTCCCGCCGCCGCGGATTCTAGGCCCGTCGGCGATCGTGGCCTCCCGAACCCTCACGTCTGCGCCCACGCGAGGGCGAGCTGGCCCGGCGCCTGGATCTCGGCTCCCGGACCGATCTCCAGCTCGGGATCGGGTTCAAGCGGTGCTGCGCGGCGGTCGGCGATGCCGTGGCGCAGCTCCAGCTCCCTGACTCGTCTCCGGATCGGCTCTGCGACGTCGCGGCCCAGATAGGCGCGTCGCGCGAACAGCGCCTCGTAGCGCGGCAGCATCTCCGGCCAGTCCCGGACGAGGTTGTCCAGGAAGTGCTCCCGCGACCCGGGCTGGAGATGGAGCACATTGGCCCAGATCGATGTGGCACCCGCGGCGCGCGCGGCACGGACGACATCGGCCATCTTCCGCCGGTCATCGGACAGGCCCGGCAGGATCGGCGCCATCCCGACGCTTGCCCGAATCCCGGCATCGATCAGGGCCCGCACGGCCCGCAATCGCTGGCGGGGTGGCGCCGTCCCGGGTTCCGTGGTTCGCCAGATTTCGCGATCGAGGGTCGGGATCGAGAACGTCACCGAGACCGGGACGCGGCGGGCGGCGTCGGTCAGGACGTCGAGGTCGCGGATGATCAGCGGCCCACGGGTGATGATGCTCAACGGCGTGGCGTGATCGGCGAGCGTGGTCACGCTCGCCCGCGTCAATCGCCAGCGCCCCTCGGCCGGCTGGTACGGATCCGTGGCCGTCCCGATCGCGACCAGCTCCCGACGCCAGGATCGGCGCCGCAACTCCCGCGCGAGGACCTCGACGAGGTTGGTCTTGATCCGGATCGAGCGGCCGTACCGATCATCCGATGGCCGGTCCGCGCGTCGCTCGAACGCTCGGACGTAGCAGAACGTGCATCGGTGGGCGCAACCCATGTACGGGTTGAGCGACCAGCGGAAGGACATCCCGGACACGTGGTTGAGCGCCGACCTGCAGGGCTCCTCGCGGTACTCGACCACCATCGCGAAACAATAGAACAACTGTTCTAACCGGGCAAGACCGTCAGTCCTTCTCGAGCGCGGCCAGCAGCTCCTTGCGAGTCACCTCGACCTGTCGCGCCGCCGGGCCATCCTCGACGACCCGCCAGCCGGGCAGACGCATCGGCAGCTCCGGGTCGCGGGCGTGGGTGGTCATCCAGCTGACCACGTCGGCGACGGCTTCCGCCGGACTCTTGCCGCGAAGGTTCCTGACCCGCCTCGCGATCGCCGTCAGCAGGAGCGCTTCGGCGACCGCCGGTGATCCGTCCGCGACGTCGCGTCGGACGAGTGCCGGTCCATCCGGCAGGCCCGCCGCCTCGAGGTCCCGGATCAGCTGCCGGGCCCGGTCCCCCTCGGCAGCCGAGAGATTGGCCAGCCACGCGGGCTCCGGTGGAGCCTCCGCCTCGGTCTTGGCACGGCCGGCGCGCGTCGTCCGCGCCGTCCCCGCCGCCTTCGGCTGTGGCCTGGACTTCGCCTCGCGGATCCGCCCGGCGAGTGGTGACTCGCCGGCGGGCTCCTCCCGTACCTCCTCCACGGAGGCCCTGGCTACCTTCAGGGACGGATACGGTCCGCGAATCCTGGGCAGGCCGAGGTCGTCGGTCTGCTCGGCATCGACGACGACCCACCGCCCCGACTGCTGCTCGATCGTGAACCGGCCGTCCCGACTCTGCCAGCTGCCGCCGCTCAGCCGCTTGAGCGACGTCGCGTCGTCGGACTGCTTTGCCATCGACCGATGATGGCACCAACTGGCGCCGATCGGCGAGTCGTGCCACCCTGAGCCCATGCGCCGGCACCGGGTCGTGCCCGCCCTCCTCCTGGCCCTGGTGGTCGTTGCCGGCCTCGGCGCGACGACTGCGTCGGCTGCCGAGCCCGACTTTCCGGCCGGTTACACCGGCTATCACACGTATCTGGAGATGGCGACCGAGGTCGCGGCGACCGCCAATGCCTACCCGGGCATCGTCCGCCGGTTCTCGCTCGGGCGGTCGTACGGGAACCGGATCCTGTGGGCGGTCAAGGTCTCCGACAACGTGGGCGTGGACGAGTCCGAGCCCGAGGTCCTGTACGACGGCGGCCACCATGCCGACGAGCACATGAGCGTGGAGATGACGCTGCGCATCCTGCGCTGGCTGACCCAGGGCTACGGGCACGACGCGCGGATCACCCGGATCGTCGATACGCGCGAGATCTGGATCGTGTTCTCGATGAACCCCGATGGCGCCGAATACGACATCCGGAACGGCCGCTTCCACTACTGGCGCAAGAACCGGCAGCCCACCCCGGGCACCGCTTACGTCGGGACCGATCTGAACCGGAACTACGGCTATCGCTGGGGTGGCGGCGGACGGACGAGCAGCAATCCGGCCGCGATCACCTATCGCGGACCGCATGCGTTCTCGGCTCCCGAAACCCGCCTCCTGCGCGACTTCCTGGCCGGCCGGGTGGTCAACGGCCGCCAGCAGATCCGGACCGCGATCACGTTCCATGAGGCCGGCCGGCTGGTGATGTGGCCCTACGGCTACACGCATACCGACATTCCGGGCGACATGACGAGCGCCGATCACGCCGCCCTCGTGGCGCTCGGGCGCCGGATGGCTCGCTCCAACCGCTACCGGCCGGAGCAGGCGAGCGACCTGTACATCACGTCCGGGACAAGCCGCGACTTTGCCTACGGGACGTACCGGATCTTCGCCTACACCTTCGAGCTCTCGAACCGCGATTACATGGACGATTCGCTGATTGCTGGCGAAACCGGCCGCAACAGGGAAGCCGTGCTCCAGCTCGCCGAGCAGGCATGGTGTCCACTCGCGATCCTCGGACGGACCACGAGCCTCGCCCGCTGCGGGGTGTTCGACGACGACCTTGAGGTGCCGCGCGGCTGGCGGGTCAATCCAGCCGGCACCGACACCGCCACCGGCGGGCGTTGGAACCTCGCCAATCCGGCAGGCTCGGCCTACCTGGGTCCCAAGCAGCTCGATCGCACGAACTCCGGCAGCCGGGCGCTGGTGACCGGTGCTGCGCTCGGTGCCGGCCCGCGAGCGAACGACCTGGACGGGCGGTCGACCGTGATCTCGCCGACGATCCGGCTGGCGGCCGGTCGCGGCCAGCAGTTGACGTTCCGCTACTACCTTGCCCACGCCGCGGACTCGTCCTCGGCCGACGAGCTGCGGGTGGAGATCGTGGACGGCGGTGGCGCGACCACGGTGCTCCTCGAAACGGGGGCCGCGAACGACGACGACGCGGCCTGGGCCGCGGCCTCGATCTCCGTCGATGCCTGGGCCGGGCAGTCGATCCAGGTGCTCGTCAGCGCCACCGACGGTGGCGCTGAGAGCCTGGTCGAGGCGGCCGTGGACGACGTGCGGGTGACGCGGCCCACGACCTAGGTCGCGCTCCATCGCGTCCCGGACCGATCCTGGCAGGCCTTCTCCAGGCGGTCGCGAGGCGACATCCGCGACACGCCGGAGCGCGCTCGCGACCCCTTGCATGCGCCGAGAGATGCGATATCATTGTGATATCACATCCCCGTCACCAGGAGTTCCGTTCGATGCGCGAGCGCTCCACCATCGCGGTTCCCGGCCTGATCATGGTCGTGGTCGTCATCGCCCTATTTGTCGCCGGCTTCTACGCACTGACGTCGAGCCTCATCGGGGACGAGGTGATCAACGTTCCCGCGTTCGTCCTGGCGATCCTCGTCATGGTCGCGGCGAGCATCGCGATCACCGGGTTCACGGTCATCCAGCCCAACCAGTCGGCGGTCGTCACGTTCCTCGGCGCCTACGTGGGCACGGTGCGCGCCAACGGCTTCCGGTGGACCTGGCCCCTGACCACGCGCCGCGTCCTCTCGTTCCGCGTCCAGAACTTCGACAGCCAGATCCTCAAGGTCAACGACGCCGTCGGAAACCCGGTCGAGGTCGCCGCCGTGATCGTGTGGCGCGTCGTCGATACCGCCAAGGCGGCGTTCGAGGTCGAGAACTACCAGGACTTCGTGCGGATCCAGACGGAGACCGCGGTCCGGCACATGGCCAGCCTGTACCCGTACGACAGCTACGATGCCAGCGTCCCCTCGCTGCGAGCCAACGCCGATCAGGTGATGGCCTCGCTCCATCGGGAGCTCCAGGAGCAGCTCGTCCAGGCAGGAGTGGAGGTCATCCGGACCCAGCTCCGGAGGCTCGCCTATGCGCCCGAGATCGCGGGCGACATGCTCCGCCGTCAGCAGGCTGAGGCGGTCGTGGCGGCCCGATCGCGGATCGTCGAGGGCGCCGTCGGCATGGTCGACCAGGCACTCGCCGCTCTGAGCGCGAAGAAGATCATCGACCTCGACGAGGAGCGCAAGGCCGCGATGGTGTCCAACCTCCTCGTGGTCCTGTGCGGGGAGAGCCGGCCACAGCCGGTGGTCAACACGGGCACCCTGTACCAGTAGCCCATGGCGAAGCGGAAGAGCTTCCTGCTGCGGATCAGCCCGGAGCTCTACGCGACCCTCGAGCGCTGGGCCGCCGACGACCTGCGGAGCGTGAACGCCCAGATCGAGTTCCTGCTCCTCGACGCGGCGCGGCGCGCCGGTCGCCGTCCCCGGAGACGCGAACCGGACTGACCAGGCACCAGAAAAGCCACAGCGAAACATGACAACACCAGTCATGTATCATGCCCACTCTCGATACGATGCGCGCCTCGCGACTGGTCACCCTGCTGCTCCTGCTCCAGACCCGGGGGCACATGACCGCGTCGGCGCTGGCCGGTGAGCTCGAGGTCTCGGTGCGCACGGTCCTGCGTGACGTCGACGCGCTCGCCGAGGCAGGTGTCCCGGTGTACTCGGAACGCGGTCCGCACGGCGGAATCCGGCTTGTCGAGGGATACCGGACGCGACTGACGGGGATGACCGGCGAGGAGGCCGAGGCGCTGTTCCTCTCCGGGCTTCCGGGACCCGCCGCGGAGCTCGGCCTGGGCACGGTCGTCGCGGCCGCCCGGCTCAAGGTCCTGGCTGCGCTGCCGCCGGAGCTGCGCGCGAGGGCGGCCCGGCTCGTGGAACGCTTCCACCTCGACGCCAGTGGTTGGTACCAGGCCGACGAGCCGGTCCCGCACCTGCCGGCCCTCTCCCAGGGGGTCTGGGAGGGACGTCTGGTGGAGATCGAGTACGAGCGCGGCGACCGCGCCGTGACCCGCGCCCTGGCGCCGCTGGGGCTGGTGCTGAAGGCCGGCGTGTGGTACGTCGTCGCGAAGGTCGACGACCAGTTACGCACGTATCGTGCGTCGCGGATCACCAATGCGACCCTGCTCGACGACCGCGTCGAGCGCCCCGACGGCTTCGACCTGGCCGCGTTCTGGACGGAGTCGAGCTCGGCCTACGAGCGGGACACGCCGCGGATCGAGGTCACGGTTCGCGTCCGCCCGGACCGCCTGGATCGTCTGGCCGACGCGATCGGGATGCGTGTGGTGGATGCAGCGACCCGACTCGACGAGCCGGATCCGGAGGGCTGGACCCACCTCCGGTTCCGGCTCGATTGGCCGGAGGAGGCTGCCAGCCGGCTCCTGCGGGCGGGCCCGGAGGTCGAGGTCCTGGACCCGCCGGAGGTACGTGCGCGGATCGCCGAGCTCGCCCAGCGGATTGCCGCGCGCTACGAGGGAGCTAGCGCGTCCGCAGCAACGGCCTGACGACGTGAAACTCTCGGGTTGTGGGTGGGCCCAGGGGATGACGCTCGGCTCGCGAATCGCGGATCAGGGCGTCGGCACGCGCCTCGCGCTCGAGATCTCGCCGCCGTGCATCCACGACCATCCGGGCCAGCTCTGCATGGATCATGTGGTCGTCCTCCGCGGATCGTTGGGGTCATCGACACCATAGCGTCGCTATATGCCAGAACCTGTCAGGAATGGCAAACCAGTCCCGTTGTCCATGGACAATCGGGGGGTGGCGCCGGCCGGCGGCCGTGGGGCACCATGGCCGGCATGAACAAGCTCGGCCGCTCCTCGCTCGGAGCCCTGATCGCGGGCGGGACCTTCCTCGCCACCCTGGCCGCGCCGGCGATCGCCGCCGGTGCCGACTTCCCGCCCTATGACAGTCGCTATCACAGCTTCGCGGAGCTGGGTACCGAGATCCATGACGTCGAGGCCGCGCATCCCGACATCGTCGACGTGTTCTCGATCGGGAAGAGCTACGAGGGCCGCGAGATCTGGGCGGCCAAGGTGAGCGACAACGTCGGCGACGACGAGGACGAGCCCGAGGTCCTGTTCGACGCCCTCCATCACGCCCGCGAGCACTTCACGGTGGAGCAGGCGCTGTACCTGTTCAACCTGCTCGTGGACGGCTATGGCAGCGACGACCGCATCACCGCCCTCGTCGACACGCGCGAGGTCTGGATCGTGTTCGCGCTCAACCCCGACGGGTTCGAGTACGACCTTCGCGGCGATCCCTACCGGGCGTGGCGGAAGAACCGTCAGCCGACACCCGGCTCGAGCCGGATCGGCACTGACCTCAATCGCAACTACGACTATCGCTGGGCGTGCTGCAACGGCTCGTCGGGCAACCCCGCGTCGCTCACGTATCGCGGGCCGCGGCCGTTCTCGGCACCGGAGACCCGGGCGCTGCGCGACTTCGTCAACGGGCGCGTCGTCGGTGGCCGCCAGCAGATCCGGACGCACATCACGCTCCACACGAACGGTGAGCTGATCCTGTGGCCGTACGGGTACACGAGGACGGACATCCCGCCGGACATGACGCGGACCGACTGGAACGTGTTCGTCCGGATGGGCCGCGCGATGGCCGCGACCAACGGCTATCGGGCGATGCAGTCCAGCGGTCTGTACATCACCGATGGCGACCAGATCGACTGGATGTATGCACGTCACCGGATCTTCTCGTTCACGTTCGAGCTCTACCCGCCCGAGCAGTCGACGGTCTGGCGGGACCACTACCCGCCTGACGAGCGGATCGCCGGCCAGACCGCCCGGAACAGGGAGGCGCTCCTCTACCTGATCGACCGGGCGAACTGCCCCTATCGCGCCACCGGGACGGTGCTCCAGAACTGCGGGCCGATGTACGACGACCTCGAGATCCCGCGTGGCTGGACGCGCAACCCGTTTGGCACCGACACCGCGGCGACCACGGCCCGTGGGGCCTGGACGCGCGGCAACCCGGCGCCGACGACGTCGGGCGGTCCGAAGCAGCTGGGCACGACGCTCTCGGGATCCCTCGCGCTGGTGACCGGTCTCCCCGCCGGGGTCAATGCGAACTCCTACGACGTCGATGGCACGACGACCGTCGCCTCTCGGGCGGTTCTCCTCCCGACGTCCCCGGGGCCGCTCACGTTCCGCTACTACTTCTCCCACTCCGGGACATCGAGCGCGAGCGACTTCTTCCGGGTCATCGTGGATGACCTGGATGGCGACACGCGGACGGTCGTGTTCCAGGAAATGGGTTCGGCACGGGACGACGACGCGGCATGGATCGCCCGTGCGGTCTCGCTCAGCCCGTGGGCCGGCAAGCGGATTCGGCTGGTGTTCCTGGCCCGGGATGCGGGGCGCAGCTCGATCGTCGAGGCCGGCGTGGACGACATCCGCATCCAGCGGCCGGCCTGACCGGCTGAGCCGCCGCGACCGACGTCAGGCCGGTGGGCGCCAGGACCGGAGGGCGTGGAGCGCCGCGGCGAGGACTTCGCGCGGGGCAAGGTCGTCCACGTCGATCGTGGCCGCCGCGACGGACGCATAGAGCGGCTCCCGGCGAGGGGCCTGCGCCGAGATCGTCGCGAGCGCTTCGGTAGGCCGATGACCGCCGGGGGTGGCCCGGCGGGCGAGGGTCGGGGCCGCACCGCGCAGCCAGATCACGGCGATGTCCGGCGTCGCGAGCGCGGCCCTTGCGTCCGCGTCCTCGATCGTGCTCGCCGCGGCTGCCACCACCGCCGGGACTTCGGCGGCCAGCGCGTCGCGCAGGAGCTCGGCCTCGAGTGCGTGGAGCCGCTCCAACCCGTCGCCGGCAGCGATCTCGCGCGCGCTCTCACCGGTCACCCGCTGGAGCGTCGTGTCGCTGTCCACGAACGGCCGGCCCAGCTCCTCCGCCAGCGCGCGACCGAGCGTCGTCTTGCCCGAGCCCATCAGGCCGGTGATCACCACGTGCCGCGGGACGGTCACGGCTCCCGTCCGCGCTCAGGCGATCGACGGCATCGGCGGCTCCTCGGTCCTTGGCGTGGGCCGGGCATCGTCAATCAGCACCTCGATCAGCGGGCTGTAGGCAACCATCGTGTCGACGTCGGTGCGCCGCCAGATTCTGGCGATACGGGCAAGGACCTCGCGCCGTTCCGTCTCATCGGTCACGATCCGGGCCGTCGCCGGCAGGTCCGCCGCGATGGCGCCCTTGAGGTGGAAGATGAAGCGGGGATCCGCACGGAGGTTCGCCAGCCAGCTCCGGCGACGCCGCGATGGCAGCCCTGAGACGAAGATTCGCCCGTCCAGGTTGTGGAAGACGAGCTCAATCCGGCGGGCGAGACCGGTGCGACGCCCGGTGGTCGTGATGTCGATGCGATGGCCGCGCGACAGGGCGCGGAGGATGCGGTCGTCCACGCTGCCTTTCGTAGATAGTTGCGTGTGCAACCATCATAGCGCGTGCCGGTGCGCTGTGCGTCCGAGCGATGCGCGCACGCGATTCGCGAATGCACGCCCGGTGAACGCAAACCTGGCATCGCGGGTGCGCACAATCGTCGGCGGTGCCCGTCCAAGCGTGAACGACGGCCACCCCGGATCGCCGCGGTCGCACGGAGGACGTCTGCGTTCACGGTGCGGTCGATGGCGATTCCAGCGAGTCGGACGGCGCTCCTCGCTGGCCGAGGTCGGCACTAGCATTGGCCGATGCCGATCCAAACCACCGCGATCAGCTGCGGCCGCCTCCTCGACGTCGTCGCGGGCGAGCTGCTCCCGGATCGAACGCTGATCGTCCGCGACGGACGCGTCGAAGCGGTCCTCTCCTCTGCCGATCCGCCGCCCGCCGATGCGCAGCCACTCGACCTGTCGACGCAGACCGTGGTCCCGGGACTGATCGACTGCCACGCCCACCTGGTCGGCGAGCTCGAGTACTCGGGGATCCCGGCGCTGACGACGAGTGCCGCCCAGGAGGCGATGCTCGGCGTCCGGAATGCGCGGGCCACCCTCCGCGCGGGCTTCACCACGGTCCGCGACGTCGGCAACTTCCGGGCGTTCGTCGACTGTGCGCTGCGGGACGCGATCGATGCCGGCTGGACCGAGGGTCCCCGGATGCAGTGCGCCGGCGCGTTCGTCACGGCGCCAGGCGGCGCCGGCGAGGTCACCGGCCAGGCGTGGGACGTCGAGCTGCCGGCCGACCTGCGGTTCGGGGTTGCCAGCACGCCGGACGAGGTCCGTCGCGTAACCCGCGCGATCCTCACCCAGGGCGCGAACCTGATCAAGGTGCTGGCCACCGGCGCGGTGCTGACCCGCGGCACCCGGCCCGGCGTCGTGGAGCTGGGCGAGAATGAGGTCCGCGCGGCCGTCGAGGAGGCCGCCCGCTGGGGTGCGTTCGTCGCCGCCCATGCCCACGGAGCCGAGGGCATCAAGGAGGCTGTCCGAGCAGGGGTCCGGTCGATCGAGCACGGTTCGCTCCTCGACGAACAGGGGATCGAGCTGATGCTCGAGCACGGGACCTTCCTCGTCGCGGACGTCTACAACGGCGACGTCATCGCCATGCAGGGTGCGCGCGACGGGTGGCCGGCCGAGACGCTGCGCAAGAACGAGGAGACGACCGGCGCGCAGCGCGAGGGGTTCCGACGGGCCATCGCCGCGGGCGTCAGGATCGCGTACGGAACCGACACCGGTGTGTTCCCCCACTCCGATGCCGCCCGCCAGTTCCGCGTGATGGTCGAGCTCGGCCTGTCCCCGCTGGCCGCGATCCGATCCGCGACCCTGTGGGCGGCCGAGCTCATGGGCTGGTCGGATCGAGTCGGAGCGCTGGAGCCGGGCCGGTACGCCGACCTCGTCGCGGTCGACGGCGACCCGCTCGCCGACATCACCCTCCTCGAACGGCCACGCGCGATCGTCAAGGGCGGGGCCGTCGTCGTCTAGGTTCCGGAGTCCGCCGGCCGCGCCCGCGAATAGATGACCTGGCTTGACATGTGACCAAATGGTCACGTATAGTCGCGGGCATGGATGACGAGACCGTCTTCCGCGCCCTCGCCGACGACAGTCGGCGGCTGCTCCTCGACCGGCTGTTCGAGCGTGATGGCCAGACGCTCACGGAGCTCGAGTCGGCACTGCCGTCGATGACTCGATTCGGGGTGATGAAGCATCTCCGCGTCCTCGAAGCGGCCAGCCTGGTGACGACCCGGCGAGTCGGCCGCGAGAAGCACCACTACCTCAATCCGGTGCCGATCCGGCGGATCCACGACCGCTGGCTGGACAAGTACCGGATGCGGGCTGCCGACGCCCTCAACGACCTCAAAGCGTTCATGGAGGCACCCACGATGCTCGCCCCGCACGAACCGTCGACCGAGGCGCCACCCGCCGCCGTGTTCACCGTGTTCATCAAGACCACGCCCGACCAGTTGTGGCGGGCAATC
>DATBLH010000014.1:0-16956 GCA_036555445.1 Candidatus Limnocylindrales bacterium | reverse complement strand
GCTCCCTCCGCGAGTTCGTCGCCGACATCGTCGCCGTCTCCCAGCTTCGTCCGTCCCACGTTGTCGCCCGCTCCGACGTTCGTCAGCCATGTCGTCGTTCGCGGAGACACCCTGACATCGATCGCACGGCGCTACCAGACGACACCCCGCAGCATCGCGTTCTGGAACCGGGCGGCGTATCCGACCCTGGACCCGGAGTCCGAGGACTACGCCCCGAACCGGATCGCGGTCGGTTGGACGCTCGTGGTCATCCCTGGCTCCGTCGTCGATCCCGACAACCTGCCGAGCCGATCCGCGACTCCGAGCTCGTCCGGCGCCCAGCCTCCGTCGGCTACCCTGGGTCCGACCCCCATCCCGACGGGACCGTCCACCGTCGTCTCGCACGGTCGGCGCGACAGCGACGCGATCGCACTCACATTCGACATGGGCGGGCGCCTCGACCCAGCCGTCGAGATCATGGACTGGCTGATCGCCAATGGTGTCCATGCGACGATCTTCCCGACTGGCAAGACCGGCACCGAGACGGCCGTCGGGCGGCAGGTCCTGGAGCGGGTCCGCGACCACCCCGACCTGTTCGACCTCGCGAATCACTCCTGGGACCACCCGAGCTTCCGCGACCTGACGGCCGCCCAGATGGCGGACCAGCTCAACCGGACCGAGTCGGCTGTCTCCGCGATCGTCGGTCGGACCACGCGGCCCTGGTTCCGACCGCCATACGGGGCCTGGAACGACGCGGTCCGGAGCGGCGTTGGGCGGGCCGGCTGGGCCTACACCGTGATGTGGGACGTCGACACGATCGACTGGCGATCCACCCAGGACGGTGGTCCGACGGCACGTGACATCGAGGCCAAGGTGGTGTCGCAGGGCCGCGGGGGTTCGATCGTGCTCATGCACCTCGGCGGTTGGCACACGCTGGAGGCGCTCCCCGGCATCATCGACGGTCTGAGCGCGAAGAACCTGCGGCCTGCGCGACTGTCGGAGATGTTCCCCGGCTGATCCCTGGCCGAACGGCGTCCGAGGCTATCCTCCGCCGCGTGACCGAGCGAGCTCCGAGGATCGCGATCACCGTGGCCGTGGCGACTCGCCACAAGGATCCCGCGGCCATGGAGCGGAGGATCGACCTGTACGCCGACGCGGTCCGGCGCGCCGGCGGCGATCCCGTGCTCCTCGACGCCGCCTCCGGCGAGCCCGAACGGGACGCCGTCCTCGATTCCATGGACGGGCTGCTCCTGTCGGGCGGCGCAGATATCGACCCGGCACGCTACGGGCAGCAGCCGGACGGGGCGCGCGACATCGAGCCCGATCGTGATGCGCTCGAGGCCGCGGCCTGGGGTCGCGCCGAGACGCGTGGGCTGCCGGTGCTCGGGATCTGCCGCGGTTTCCAGGCGATCAACGTGTTCGCCGGTGGGGCCCTGGTCCAGCACGTCGAGGGTCACGAGGGACATGCGTGGGGCGACGGACCGGCGCACCGGCACGAGGCGCGGCTGGTCGCGGGGTCGCGGCTCGCCGGCCTCCTGGCACCGGATGCCCGCGGGGACGGCTCGATCGAGGTCAACAGCTATCACCACCAGGCGGTTGCCCCCGACGGGCTCGCCCCGGGATTCGTCGCCAGTGCCTGGCTGGATGACCCGGATCTACCGCTGATCGAAGGGCTCGAGGCACCGGGCGACCGGTTCGTCGTCGGCGTGCAATGCCACCCGGAGCGAACCGAGTCCACGCCGCCGGCCTTCGAGGGCCTGTTCCGCGCGTTCGTGGAGGCGGCGCGCGCCGGGCGCTGATCGCCCTCCGCCGCGGGCACGAATCTCATACGCACGCCTGGTGAACGCAAACCAGCCCGTTGGCCGGATTCGAGCCGCGACGCCCGACATCGAGGGCCGATCCGAGCGTGGCGGAAGCGCTTCGCCCGCCCGGCGCGCCGCGCTGCGGCCGACAAGGTTCACCAGGCGTTCATTGGCGATTCCGTCGGCGTGCACAAGAGGTGCGCCGGCGGCTAGAGTCGGCCGGCCTCGATCACGCGCTGGAGGAATTGACGCGTCCGCTCCTCACGAGGCGCGCTGAAGATCTGCGATGGCGGCCCCTCCTCGAGGATCCGTCCCGCATCGAGGAAGCACACCCGGTTCGCGATGTCGCGCGCGAAGCCCATCTCGTGGGTTGCGATGAGCATCGTCATCCCGCCTCGCGCGAGCTCGCGGATGACCGACAGCACCTCCGCGATCAGCTCCGGGTCCAGGGCACTGGTCACTTCGTCCAGGAGCAGGAGGTCCGGCTGCATCGCGAGCGCCCGGACGATCGCAACCCGTTGCTGCTGGCCGCCCGACAGGCGATCGGGGTGGTCGTGTGCCTTCTCCGCGAGTCCGAACCGCTCGAGGAGGGCCATCGCCTCGCGCTCCGCGTCAGCTGGAGAGCGCCCGAGCACCTTGCGCGGGGCGAGCGTGACGTTGCCCAGGACCGTCATGTGCGGGAACAGGTTGAAGGCCTGGAAGACGATGCCGATCCGGCGTCGGATGCGGTCCACGTCGACGCCTCGCGCGGTGATGTCGGCGCCTTCCACGACGATCCGGCCGGCATCGATCGGCTCGAGGAGATTGATGCACCGAAGGAGCGTCGACTTGCCGGATCCGGACGCGCCGATCAGGCACACGACCTCGTGCTCTGACAGGACCAGATCGATTCCACGAAGCACCTCAAGCCGATCGAACGACTTGTGCAGTCCATCGATCCGGAGCGCTTCGGTGCCCAGGGTCGTCACCGCCCTCCCACCGCGGCACGCCGCTGGTCCCGCGCCACCAGCCAGTCCACGAACCGGGCCATGGGGATGGTGAGCAGGACGAACAGCAGCGCCGTCACCAGGTAGGGCGTGAAGTTGAATGTCGCCGACTGCCGGATCTGGGCGGCCTTGAGCACCTCGACGACGCCCAGGAAGCCCACCAGCGCGGTGTCCTTCTGGAGGCCGATGAAGTCGTTGAGCAGCGGTGGCACGACCCGCCGTACCGCCTGTGGCAGGACGACGTGTCGCATCGACTGCAACTGGCTCAGCCCGAGCGACCGCGCTGCGGCGGCCTGGCTGGGGTGGATCGACTCGATTCCGGCGCGGTAGACCTCGGCGACGTACGCGGAGTAGATCAGGGTCAGGGCGACGACCGCCCAGAAGAACGGGTCGATCGGCACGCCCTCGATGCGCAGCGCCGGGATGCCGAAGCCGAGCATGAAGATCACGAGCACGCCGGGTAGCGCCCGGAACAGGTCGACATACGCGGTGGCCAGCAGACGGAGTGGGAAGAACACCGGCCCCGGCAGGCTGCGCATGACCGCGATCACGAGCCCCAGGGCCAGGATCAGGACCTCGGCGATCAGGAACAACCGGATGTTGACCCAGAACGCGCTCGCTATCCGGGGCCACGAGGCGGCGAACACCTCCGCATCCAGGAACGACGCCTGGAACCTTGGCCAGCCCGGCGAGTTGACGATGACCAGCCCGATGGCGGAGAAGAAGAGGACCGACGAGACGATCGCAATCGCGATCGCCCGCCGGCCCTCGCCGACGTCCAGGATTCGAGACCGGCGACCCGAGGACGGGGTGAGGATCGTCCCGCCACCCCCCGGGATCGGACCAGTCATCGCTGGCCGGGTTAGCGCCCTATGGCTGGAGCTCGGGCACGGTCGCGTCGGGCAGCCATTCCGCGATCAGGTCATCGATCGTGCCGTCGTCCGTGAGCGCCGCAATGGCCTGATTGACGCAGTCGGTGAGCGGGCTGTCAAGCTCGAGGACGAGGCTGAAGTGCTCCGGGGTGGCACCCGCCGCCTCGCCGATCTGGCCGACGATCACATTGCCCTCGGTCTGGACATTGACGATGAAGAACGCGGTCGGAAGGTCGACCACGATTCCGTCGACCTGGCCGTTCCCCAATGCCTCGATGGCATCGTCGTTCGTGTTGTAGACCCCGGCTTCCTGGGTCGGCTGGATCACCTGCTCGATCGCGTTCAGGCTCGTCGTCCCGATCTGGGCGCCCAGCTTGGCACTCTTGAATGCCGAAACCGTGGTCGCTCCTTCGAACTCGCTGCCCTCGGCGACGACCACCGTCTGATTGCCGAAGTAGTAGCCCTCGGACAGGTCGGCCGCCTGAGCGCGCTCCTCGTTGAAGGTCACCTGGTTGATATCGAAGTCGAAGTCCTTGGGGCCGGGTGCGAAGGAGTTCGCGAAGGGCACCACCACCCAGGTCACGTCGTCCTCGGCAAACCCGAGATGTTCAGCGATCGCATACGCGACCGCGCTCTCGAAGCCCTCGCCGGTCGTCGGGTCGCCCCACTCCGGATCCCACGGCTCCGTATTACCGCCTTCACGGGGTGCGTAGTACGGCGGGAACGCGGGGTTGTCGGTCCCGATCGTCAGCTTGCCGGCGGTCTTCGTCTCGAGGTTCTCGGCGGCACACGCATCCGGCGTCGGCGATGGGGAAACGGCTTCGCTCGGCGACGCCGTCGCGGTTGGCGGCGCGGTGGTCGCGGACGGCGACGCTCCTCCGGAGCACGCGGCCACGAGCAGGCCGAGGATCGCGGCCAGGGCGCTCGCGCGCCGGAACGGGGTGCGCATGTTCAGGGTTCCTCCTCCACTCGAACGCGCGGAGTGTACCCGAGGTGCCCTCAGGAGCCGGTCGAGTGGTCCCGGGAGATGGTGACCTCGAGGTCGTCAACGAGACCGTACCGGTCCACGGCGTTTCCGCGGTCGACGGCCAGACATACCCGGCCATACGAATCCTCGTAGGCCAGCGGCTCTCCCTCCCCGGCTCCCGCGAACGTCTGCTGCCAGGCAAGCTGAATCGTCGCCGCCGGGGTCGTCCCGTGGCCGGCCACCTGGAGGACCAGGCGATCGCCCGGGACGAGCGGACCGAGGGCGGCCTCGAGGTCGCGGCGGAGGCCGGCGAACTTCGCGTTGCCGAACGTGTCCCGATAGACGATCGCGCTCCGCAGCCGCCCCGGCTCGACGACCGGATCCGGGATCGCCAGCGACACCAACGACGCCGGGTCGACCGACGGACCCATGGCGTCCAGCGGAACGCCCAGCGCGAGGTGCGCGGCCGCCGGCGAGAAGATGTCCCGGCCGTGGAAGCTCGGCGAGACCACGGGCAGCCGGTAGGCCTGGTTCGTGAGCTCGACCACCGCGGTGATCGCGCCGAGTCGCTCGGTTGCCGGGAGGAGCAGCCCGTTGTCGGGGCCGATCAGCACGTCGCCGCGGCCGACCCGGATCGCAATCGGTCGCCGATCGCTGCCGACGCCGGGATCGACCACGGCCATATGGGTCCCGACCGGCAGGTAGGGGATGGCGCACCAGAGCAGCAGGGCGCCGTCACGGATCGCGTACTTCGCGACCTCGTGGCTGATGTCCAGGAGCCGCGCATCGGGCGCGATCGACCAGATCACGCCGCGACAGATCGCTGCCGACGGATCGCGTGACCCGAAGTCGGTGAGGAGCGAGACGAGTGGGCCGGCCATCGGCCGCGGATCGTAGCGCGCTCCCGGGCGCAGACAAGCCGGGAATCCGAAGCGGCGCCGGGAGGAGGCTCGGCGCCGCTTCGGGGTTCGTGATGGCGGGAGGAGGGAGAGCGCCACCACGGGAAGTATTCGAGTTGTCGCTGCGGTCAGGCCGCCCCGAGGATCTCCTCGGAACTTCCGAACCGCCCGGTGCGCTGCAGCTCCCTGAGGAACAGCAGGCGATTGACCTCGCGGAGCGTCCAGCGCTGATCGCCGACCTGGATCCCGCACAGGTAGGCCGTCAGGTTTGCGGCCTCCTCAGGCGCCAAGCCCCGGAGCAGGAGGCTGCGGTACGCCGACCGGGTGATCAGCATGTCCGTGTCCGCCGTCGACCCGCTCGAGCTCGGTGCTTCGGTGGAGGAGCCAGACGCGGCCTCGGAGGCCGCCGCGGCCGCCGACGACGAGGCGTCCCGTTGGGATCGCCCGCGTGCCGGTGTTCCTCGACGCTCCTGGCCTGCCATGACTCATTCCTGGTCCTTGTCTCCGGTCCGTCCACCGCCGTGGGTGGTTGGGCTGCGCTGGTCCTTCTGGTGTACCGCCCCCGGGACCGTCGATCGAGACCGTCGGTCCGTGATGTGCGGTGTGGGCATGTTCGGGCGCCGCCCGAGTCCCGGACGATGGCCCGCATGTCCTATCGGGGCCCGTACTTGCGGCCGTTGCCAGCGGTCAACCCCGTGACCCTCCTCGTCTAGACTCCGCCGGTGCGCGTCCGGACTCTCGAGCTCCGTCTGATCGCGGCGGCGTTGTTCGCGTCTTGGACGCTTGCCGCCGCGCTCGTGTTGCTCGGGTACCGACCGGGCGGTCCGGTGGACCTCCTGGTCGGGGCGTCGGCAGCCCTTCCCGCCGTCGTCGCGCTGGCCGCCTTCGTCTGGCCTCCCGTCGGTCGCGGCGACCGCGTGTTCGCGGCGCTGGTCTGCCTGGGGGCGGCGTCACTGCTGGTCCTGATCCCGGCGATCGGGATCCTCCTCGGCCAGCTCCTCGCCGGCGGACCGCAGACGCTCGTCCCCTCGCTCGAGGCGGCATATCCGTGGCTCCTCGCCCTGATCGGCACCAGTCTCCTGGCCGGGATGGGCATCGCCAGGCGGATGCTCGGGCCGGCCGCGGTACGTCCGCGCCGACTCCGGCGCGGGCTCGTCGTGGCCGCCGGCCTGACCGTCGTCGCCGGGGGCTCGTTCGCTGGCGTGGCGGTGGCGAACGAGATCGCCCTCCGCGACGTGCCGGCGACCGGGTCCCGCTTCGGCCCGACCGACCCGACGATCGAACCGCCTCCGTGTGACCAGCCGGTCGCCGCCGGGCCGTCGGCCCGGATCGACCTCCATCTCGAGGGCGACGTTGACGGGCGACCGCTCGGAGCGATCTCTGCCACGGGGTCGCGCTCGGGTCTCGACTACCGCTGGGTCGCGAGCGTGGCCACCCGGCAACGTCTTGGGGTGTTCGGGGGAGCGCGCGTCGGCGACTCCGCGTGGACGCTGTCGCCCGGAACGGGCTGGCGACGAAGCGACGTCGTGGACGGTGCCGGAGGATTGGACCTGCGTGTGGTCCGGCTCGCCCTGCCGCCGGCGCGTCTCCCGGCCACGGAGGTCGTCGGCCTCGCGTCGTTCGACGGGGCTCGCGCCCGGCAGTGCCGCATCGCGATCGACGGCGCAACGTTCCGCAGGGTCTTTCCCCAGGTCGCGTTGCTGGTCGGTGACGCCGACCTCGCCCGCTGGCGTGGCGAGCTGGACTACTGGGTCTTCGCGGACGGCCAGCTGGGACGCGTCGCCGGGAGCGTCAACGGACTCGCGACCGGGATCGATCCGCTCGCCATCCAGGCCACGGTCACGGCCACCCTCACGGCCACGGATCGCAATCGCTCGATCCTGATCCCCGCGCCCGCCCGCTGACGGCCATGGACGAGCTGGACGAAGGTCGCTCGACCGGCAAGCGCGATCGGCTTGCCCGCCTGGGCCGGGTGATGACGGTCCTGCGGGCCCATCCCGGTGGCATCCGCCCCGAGGAGATCGCCCGACGGGTGGGGATGTCGGTGCGCACGGTCTATCGCGACCTGCGGGCGATCGAGAGCGAGCTCCGGGTGGGTGTCTGGTCCGAGGAGGGGCTGTGGGGCGTCCTCGAGGGCGATTTCCTGCCCCCGCTCAAGCTCACGCTGGACGAGGCGATGGCCGTGGTCCTGTCGGCGCGCCTGATGGTTCGCTACGCCGACAAGTACGACCCCGACCTTGCGGCGGCATTCGAGAAGCTCGAGGAGGGCCTGCCGCCCGCGCTGGCCGAGCACGTCGACGGCACGCTGGACATCCTGGCCGCCCATCCGCGGGACGAGGCGTTCAGCCGACACGTGCACCTGCTCACCCGCGCCTGGGCCGAGCGGCGGGTCGTCGAGCTGGACTACGACCCCGCCCGGTACTCGCGCTACGGGCCGCCGGCCGAGCGTCGACGCGCGATCGTGCGGCCGTACCTGATCGAGCCGTCCCTCCAGACCCACGCGCTCTATCTCATCGGCTGGGACGAGGGGAGGGCGGGCACCCGGACGTTCAAGATCGAGCGGATCCGGGCGGTCACGGTCACCGATCGACGCTTCGAGCCACCGGAGCCGGGGACGCTCCAGGCGTCGCTGCGGGCCGCCTGGGACATCATCGCGGACCAGGACCCGATCCACGTCGACCTGCGCTTCGCGCCGTCCGTCGCCGCACGGGTCCGGGAGGCGCGGTGGCACCCGACCCAGGCGGTGGCCGAGGAGGCGGGCGGATCGCTGCGCTGGACGGCGACCGTTGCGGGAACCGTGGAGATTCGCCTCTGGATCCTGTCCTGGGGCGACGAAGTGGAGGTCCTGGCGCCCCCGGAGCTGCGCGAAGACGTTGCGTCCACGCACCGCAGGGCGGCCGGTACGTATGGGTGATCCGGGAATACGTCGTTCGCCCGGTGGCAGGTACTGGACGGTGTGGAGTAGTCTGGTGCGGTGCCGCGTCCCCCAGCGCGACCGGCCGCGATTTGCACCCTCGCGGCCGGGCGTACCGGCCTCCAGCGCACCCTGGAGAGCAGACCCCGCTCACTGATCGCCCCCGGTCGGCATCCCGTCATGCCTGTCGGCCCCGGGTCTTTCCGTGCAGTCGAGGAGGTCCGCCGGTTCGCCGATAGCAGGAGGTGACTTTGCCGATGACACCCTCGGCTCGACGCCTGCCCATCCTGTTCTCCCTGTCGCTGCTGTGCGGCCTCCTGTGGTCGGGCATCACCGCCGGACCCGCAGCCGCCGTGACCGGCGCCCAGCTCGAGGCCCAGCTCGTGGGCTGGGTCAATCGCGACCGGGCCGCCCGGGGGCTGCGGCCCCTGCGCACGGACCTGCGTCTCGCCGACCTGGCCGGTGATCGGGCCCGCATCCTTGCCCAGCGCGGCGTGCTGAGTCACACCGTCCCGGGCAACATCGCCTCCCAGCTCAACGGCCGACGGATCCAGTGGTATCGCTATGGCGAGGTCATCGCCTATGCGTCCGGCTGGGGATCGTCTACCGCGAGCGCGATCTTCAACCTCTGGAAGCGCAGCTCCGGCCACTGGTCGCTGCTGATGAGCAACCGTCTCAACTACCTCGGGGCGGGGCTGGCGTATCGCTCGAGCGGGCGCACGTTCGCATCGATCGTGCTCACCGAGTCGCTCGACCACACCTGGCCACGAGCCGCCATGGAGGGTGTGTCGCGGAGCGGGACCAGTCTCAACTGGTCGTGGTCGGGGTACGACCCGCTGCTCCAGACGCACACGGCAGGGCTGCGGAACTTCGACGTCCAGTACCGGGTCGATAGCGGCGCCTGGCGCGCGCTCTACAACGGCACCCGGGGCACGGGCCTGACGCTGGCCAACCGGGTACGCGGCCACTCCTACGCGATCCGCGTGCGGTCGCGTGACAACCGCGGCCTGATCGGGAGATGGACGCCGGAGCTGCGGGCCGGCATTCCCTGACCTGACGGCGCCCCGTGGTGCGCCCTGAGCCGGGCGCGCCTCGCTACGCTGGACGGGTGAGCCATCAGCCGTTCCGTGCGGTCAACCTGATCAGCGACCCGATCCACGGGTATGTCGAGCTGACGAAGCGCCTGTCCGCGCCGGAGACGCGCGCGGCCGGCCTGCTCGACGAGGCGGTTGCCGAGGAGGACCTCCTCGACACCGCGTGGCTCCAGCGGTTGCGGCGGATCAGCCAGCTCCAGAGCGCCCGCTGGGTGTTCCCGACCGCCGAGCATTCCCGATTCACGCACGGGCTCGGGGTGATGCACGAAGCGGGGCTCTGGGTTCGGGCCCTCTACCCCAGTCTCGCGGCAGCAATCGTCGCGGCCGACGGGGCGTCGGCGGAGGTGCCGTCGGAGGGCCTGGCGGTCGAGACACTCCGGATGGCCGGACTCCTCCACGACGTCGGGCACGGCCCGTTCGCCCACTTCTTCGACGAGCACGTCCTGTCGGCCTACACGGCCCCACCGGACGGCCGACGCATCGGTCAGACCAAGCCACTGACCCACGAGGACCTCTCGCAGCTGATCATCGAGCGCGAGCTCGGCAGCCTGCTCGCCGGGCTGCGACGGGCGCCGGGCATCGTCCCCGGGCGTGACGCGTTCGCTGAGGGCGAGGCGATCGATCCCCGGTGGGTTTCGTTCCTGGTCTCGAAGCCCGCCCTCCGGGACGAGACGATGCCGCGCTGGGTGCGCTGGCTGCAGCCGCTCCTCTCCGGTGTGTTCACGGTCGACAACCTGGACTACGTCCGGCGTGACGCGTACCTCACGGGTGTCGCCATCGGCCCCGTGGACGTCGAGCGGCTGCGACGCTATACGTTCTTTTCGGATCGCGGCCTGACGCTCTACGAGCCGGGCCTGGGTGCGCTCGAGATGTTCCTCACCGCCCGCCTGTTCATGTATCAGCAGGTGTACTTCCATCGCACCGTTCGTGCGATCGACCTCGACCTTGCCGACGTCTTCGGACCGTCGATCCGGGCGTTGTTCGGCGATGGCTCCCCCGCGGATCGGCTGGCCGACTACGCCGACCTCGACGAGTACGCGCTCCTTCATCGGGCGGCGCGCTGGGCGCGCGGGGCCGATGTCTCCGACGACCCGGTTCCGGGTGACGGCACGGTCCCGCCGGCCGTCGCCGAGGGGTGGGCGGCGATCCTGCTCCGCCGGCCCCGCTGGCGCTCCGAGCGCGAGGTTCGGGCGGAATACGACGACCGGAACGGCGGCGCGCCGCCCGGAAGCGCGATCGCTCCACTCGGCCACTCCGAGCCGGGTCGGGTGACGATCGACCTCGCCGTCGTGGACGGTCGGCCTGCCGATGCGGCGGTGGTCGACGGATTGCTGGCGGTGGAGGCCCGCGACGGCTCGCCGATGGCTCTCAGCGAGGCGCTGGCCCGACTCCCCGCCTACGCGCTCATCGGACGACGATACCGCCGGGTCGTCTGACTCCGGGCGCGGGGTGGGGATGGCCAACCTCGCCCGTGCGTGGACGCTCGGGGAGGACGATCAGCGGATCGATCCGGGCGATCTCGTAGGCCGGCAGCTTCCAGCGGCGAACCACGTCCGGCCGGATCGCCACCCGCTCGGTCTCCAGCGGGCTGAACAGGCCGTAGTGGACGTGGCAGCCGGAGGCATTGCCGGTGGCGCCCTCGAACCCGAGCAGCTGCCCCGCGTGGACCTTCTGGCCCGGCTTCACGACCACGCGGCGGAAGTGGGCGTACATGCTCCGATAGCCGTTGCCGTCGTCGATGACGACCACGATCGGCAGCGTGAGCCAGAGCTTGCGGCGCTCGAGCCGTTCGAGATAGCGGCTGAGGCTGCCGTCGTAGCCGATGAACTGGTCGAACCTCCGGCCCGCCGCGAGGACCACCCCGTCGTGGGCGGCGAGCACGCGGTCGCCGCAGAACGTGGCGAGATCGATCCCGTCGTGGAAGGGATGACCGTCGACGATCCGGGATGCCTCCCTGGTCGGCCCGAATGGCTGGGTCAGCCGGCCTCGCGCGAGCGGCCACTGGTAACCGGCGAGTGTCGACGGCCACGGCGCGTCGGAGCGCGGTTCCTCGGGCATGGGCACCCGCGCCGTCGGCGCTGGTCCGAGCGGCTGCCGCGGCTGCGGGCTGGCAACCGGGGTCGGATGCGCGGCCACGATCGCCGGCGCCGGGATGCCTTCCCGTGCCCCGGCCAGGGGGAGCGGCGTCAGGACGACCGCGCCGGCCAGCGCCAGCCCGAGCAGCGGGCGACGGGGCGTCCTCGAACGGCGGGCTCGCGCGGGGTCGAGCGACCAGGCCTGCGACCAGGCCCGGGAGTCTCGGGACACGAAGCGGAGTGTGCCCGATCGTCAGGGCCACGCGCAATGCGCCGGTCGGGATTCGAAACCGTTGCCCGGACGCAGCGTCGGGGATTGAACTCGGCATCGGCGCCGGGTACCGTCGGGCTGCCCCCCTCGACCCGCGGCGGACAGGGACCCTCCGCTGGACCTGGCTTCATCGTTCGTCGTTCGAGGTCGATACCGTGGCAACCCGCATCCGAGCCGCGTCGCGTGGCGCCGCAGTCGCCGCCGCTGGGATCCTGGTCGTCCTGTCGGCGCTTCCGGCGGCAGCTTCGGCGCCCGTGCGCGCCTCGGACGCCGCCGCACCCGGCGGCCGTCTGATCGTCCTGTGGCGCACGGCCTCGCCCGGCAACATCGGGATCGCCGGCGTCCGCCGGACCGAGGCCACGGCCGCGAGTCAGCGCAGCGTCGTCGTCGCCCAGGCCGGCCGGGCCGGCATCGTTGCCGCCGAGCTTCGCAACGACCCGCGGGTCCTCGCGGTCGTGCCCGACGCCAGGGTTCGAGCACTCGGCTGGCCGAACAACGGCGAACCGTCCGACCCGCTGTTTCCCGAGCAGGAGGACCTGCCCCAGATCGGCGTTCCGGATGCCTGGCCGACCACGACCGGTGACCCCGACGTCGTCGTCGCCGTCATCGACACCGGCGTCGACCTCGATCACCCCGACCTGGACGGGGTCCATGTCACCGACCCACACAACGAAATCTGGAACAACACCGACGTGTTCGATGGCCACGGCCACGGCACCCATGTCGCGGGCACGATCGTCGCGCGGGCGGACAACGCCACCGGGATCGCCGGCATCGCCCCGGACACGACCCTGATGCCGATCAAGGTGCTCGACGATGAGGGCTTCGGCTCCTTCTCCGACGTCCTCGACGGCGTCGACTGGGCGCGCACCCACGGCGCCGACATCATCAACCTGTCGCTCGGCGGAACCCTCGACGATGAGCAGCTCGCGCTGGTGCAGCCGACGTTCACCGCCGCCAGGACCGCCGGCATCCTGATCGTCGCCGCTGCCGGGAACTCCGCCACCCCGATGATGCAGTATCCGGCCGGCCTCAACGGCGTGCTGTCCGTGGCTGCCGTGGATGCCGGTGACGCGATCGCCGAGTTCTCGACCTTCAACCGCGCGGTGGACATCTCCGCGCCCGGTGTGGACACCCTGTCGACGACGGCCGGCGACTACGAGCGCTGGAGCGGGACGAGCATGGCGTCCCCCCACGTGGCAGGTGTCGCGGCCCTCGTCTGGGCCGACCGACCCGGTCTCAGCGTGGCCAAGGTGGAAGCCGTGCTCCGTTCGAGCGCGGTCGACCTGGGCGATCCCGGTTGGGACCGCTATTACGGCGACGGGCGGGTCGACGCGGCAGCGGCCCTCGATGCGTCCGTACCGAGCCCGCTCCCGGAGCTGGACCCGGCACCCGGGCCGACGGACCCGTTCGTGATCGAGTTCACGTCGCCCAGCGCTCCCGTCCGCCAGACCTCGACCCGGTTCACGGTGAACTGGACGACCAGTCACGAGGTGTGGGACGGGTTCCTGCTCCGCTACACGTGGCGGATGGTCAACCGGACCTGCCCGGATCCGTTCTGGGCGCCGTACGTGGACTTCGCCATCTTCCCCCTCGACGCCCCGCAGGCCCAGCGCCTGGCGGCCGGGTTCTGCTATCGCTATGAGGCGCTGGCCATGGACCAGGACGGCCGGATCGCCGATGTCCTCAGCGAGTCGGTCTCGATCCTCGACCTTGTCCGGCCCACGATCCGGGCCCACAGCCCGCGTTCCAACGCCACCGGCGTCGGGACGAGGACCTCGATGCGGGTCGTGTTCTCGGAACCGGTCAAGGGCGTCTCCGGAGCCACGCTCCGGCTGAAGAACCTGACCACCGGCCGATGGGTGACCACCCGTGTGACCTACAACGCATCGACGCGCACGGCGACGATCGATCCGGCGCTCTCGATGTTCCACGGTCACCGCTACGCGGTGTACGCGTCGTCCCGGATCCGGGACCTGTCGGGCAACGCGCTGACCGCGACGCACTGGTCATTCCGGACCGCCCCCTGACGGGGCGACCAACGATCAGGCGAGCTTCGTCAGCGCGAAGGCGGTGAGGAAGCCGGCGACCGTGATCATGCCCGCGAAGTCGTGGGCCACCTCGAACGCCTCCGGGATCATCGTGTCCGTGATCATGGCCAGGATCCCGCCGGCGGCCACCGCGGTGGTGGCGGCGACCACGCCTTCCGGGAGACCGGCGAAGAAGCCGTAGCCGGCCATCGCCGCCAGCCCGAACACGGCGATCGCCGTCGTCCAGAGGGCAACCACCGATCGGGCGCGGTAGCCGGCCTTGCGCAGTCCGAGCGACGCCGACAGGGACTCCGGCACGTTGGACAGGAAGATCGCGACGACGGCGGCCGCGCTGACCACGCCACCCTCGACCAGGGTGAGGCCGATCGCGACCGATTCCGGGATGCCGTCGATCAGCGTGCCGATCGTGACCGCCAGGCCGCTCTGGCTGTCGGCGACCTGGCCCTCCGCTGATGGCGGTGGACCGGCCGACCGCTTGCGGTGCCTGGCTCCCTGAGCCAGGAGGAGGCTCGCGCCGGTGTACAGGGCCGCCCCGCCGAGGAAGCCGGCGGCGCACGAGATGAAGCCTCCGCGTTTGAAGGCTTCCTCCATCAGGTCGAACGACAGCGCGGAGATGAGCACGCCGGCCCCGAACGCCATCGCTGCAGCGATCGCCCGCCGGGGCAGCGACACCGCGTAGGCGAGGAGCGCGCCCACGAGCAGCGCGGACCCGCTGACGACGCCCCAGAACCCGGCCGCGAGCAGGTCCGGCATCCCGGGCAGGTCCATGTTCCGGTCAGGCCGCCTCTCGGAGCCGGACCCGCGAGCCCCGGAACACGCCGGTCACCGAGCGGTTCCCGTCGCCGTCGCGCACGTAACGCAGGTTGCCGCTCGGGAGGCGAAGGGCGAGGGTGAACGCGCCCGTGTCGTCGTTGACCGACCCGGACCCGGTCAGCGGCACGCGATCGACGAACTCGCAGCCGGCGAGGTCCACGTCCAGCCCGGTATCGGTCGGCGTATGCATCGGCTGCCGGCCGAAGTCGCAGCCCATCACGTACGGATCCGCGTCCACGCGGTACAGGTAGTCATCGGTGTTGACGATCTGGTCGTCGGTATTCGCCATGAGGTCCAGCGCGGTCCGATACCCGCCCGCGGCAGGTGGCGCCACCGGGACGTACGGCATGCACCAGCGCATGCTAGCAATCCGCTGGTGGCCGACAGGCGACCATGCGAGGATGTCGGGCGAGCCTCAGCGCCTGGTGTGGGCGACCCAGTCCCCATCCGCGATGCGCGCACCGAGCTCCTCGGCGGGTCCTCGGTACTCGTAGGCGAAGGCGCGATCGACCGGGCCGCCGGCGACGCTCACCGCCACGCGCACGTACTGCGATCCGGCTTCGTCGACCGGGTCGTAACGCTCCAAGGCATCCAGGATGGTCAGCATCCCAACATCCGGGAGCCGGTACAGCTCGACCGGCACGCGACCACCCGGCTGGAGGAGGAGCGCGGGATAGGCGTAGCCGCGGTAGGGCGTCCGTGGCACATCGTGGAGTACGCCCTCGAGGAAACCCAGGCCCAGGAATGCCGCACCGTCGAGGAGCGCGTGGTTCCGCTGCCCGCGCCGGAGCGTTCCGTAGACGGCCACCACCGGACCATCCGAATCGGTCACGCCGCGAGTCTGGCACGAGACTCGGGCCGAGACAGGGCCGTGCTACGGTGGGCAACCGCCCGAGGAGGGGACGAGATGGCGCACGGCACCGGCCCGGGGCCAGGGACGGGGTGGCGGGAAACGTACATGGGCGGCAGCGAAGAGGCCGAAAAGGCGCTCTTCCGCCAAGTCCTGCCGGGCGTCGAGGCGATCCAGGAGACGGTGGCCCGCCGGCAGAATGCGGCCGATCGTCGGGCGTTCCACAACAAGGGCGTGGCGATCACGGTGTCCCTGGAGATCGCCCACGACCTGCCGGAGCATCTTCGGGTCGGGATCCTGCAGCCCGGTGCCACCTACCGTGGCTTCGGGCGATTCTCGCGGTCGCAGAGCTTCCGGGCCCGGGACAAGGACCTCGACCAGCGGGGCTTCGCCTTCCGGCTGGATGCGCCCGACGGGCCGCAGGACTTCCTGTTCTCGAACACCCCGGTCAGCTTCGCCCGCGATCCGGTCGTGTTCCTCCAGGTGGCCAGGATCGCGGCCCGGAGCCACCGCCTGCTGGTCCCTCCCAGGCTGATCCTCGCGCTCGGCATCCGCGATGGGCTGCGAGTGCTGCGGAACATCTTCGCTGCACCGGACCGTGCGATTGCCTTCACCGCCCAGCAGTACTGGAGCCGGACGCCGTTCCAGATTGGAGCGGCAGCCGGCCGGCTGTTCGTGAGGCCGGTGAGCGCGGGACGGCGCGTAGTGGCCACCGACGACCCTGACTACCTGAGCCGGGACCTCGCGGACGAGCTCCGCCGAGGCAGCCGGTCGTTCGAGCTGTGCACGCAGCTGTTCGTGGACGAGGCCCGGACACCGATCGAGGATGCCAGCCATCCATGGCTCGAGTCCGATGCGCCGCCGGTCCGGCTGGGGACGGTGGTCATCCCGCAGCAGGACCTCGACGGGCCGGAGGCGAAGGCCCTGGAGCAACGGGTCGAGGAATCCGAGTCGTTCAACCCGTGGAACACGACCGGGCTCAGGCCCCTGGGCCGGTCGAACCGGGCGCGCCTCGAGGCTTACAACCGGAGCGCTGCCGGCCGCGGGGCGCCGGTTCGGCCGCGGACGCAACAGGAAGCTGCGGGTTGACACTGCTCAAGACCGGCTGCCTGTCGTTCCTCATCGGAGCGGCGATCGCGCTGATCGGTTCGAAGGCGGAGGTCCAGGCGATCTACCGGGCACTCACGCCCCGCCTCCGGACCGGCATCGGCTTCATGCTCGGCGGGATCGCCCTGGCCCTGGTCGGGCTTCGGCTGGGCGGCCAGAACGTGTTCCGGCGGATCACCGGCCGCCACCGCGGGTTTCCGTACATCGAGTGGTAGCCGCGGTCGTCCGCGGACCGGTCTAGGCCGTGCCCTCCGCGACGAGTGTCGCGACACGATC
>DATBLH010000003.1:0-14943 GCA_036555445.1 Candidatus Limnocylindrales bacterium | reverse complement strand
ACAGGTCCACCCCGTTGACGAACACGGCCGCCATCCCGCACTGGTCGGCGTCGAGGATGAACTTCTCGTAGCCGATCGCGAGTCCGCCCTCCAACCAGCCGGCGGCGTGGAGGACGAAGTTCACGCCGGCGAGGATCGTGGGCCAGAACGTGGCCGCCGACTCGTAGGCCGCCTGGGCGTCGGCGACCTTGGAGGCGCACAGGTTGCCGCCCGAGCGGAACGGGACGCCCAGCCGGCGAGCCAGGGCGGCCATCGTGAACAGGACGAGGGCGGGCTCGGGGGTGCCGAACGTGGGCGCGCCGGATTGCATCGACATCGAGGACGCGAACGAGCCGAGCACGACCGGAGCGCCGGGCTTGACGAGCTGGACGAGGGTCATCCCGCCCAGGGCCTCTGCCAGCGTCTGGGCACAGACCCCGGCCGCAGTGACCGGCGCCATCGCGCCGGCCAGGATGAACGGCGTCATCAGCGTCGCCTGGTTGTTCTCGGCGTAGACCCGCGCCGCGCCGACCATCGTGGCATCCCAGACGAGCGGCGAATTGGCGTTGATCAGGCTGAGGCAGACCGTGTTGTCGCGCACGAACTCCTCGCCGAACGCGATCTTCGCCAGCTCCACCGTGTCGCGTGCGCGATCGGGATGGGTGACCGAGCCCATGAACGGCTTGTCGGAATACCGGAGGTGCGAATAGACCATATCCAGGTGGCGCTTGTTCACCGGCACGTCGACCGGCTCGCAGACCGTGCCGCCCGAGTGGTGGAGGTGGGGCGACAGGTAGGTCAGCTTCACGAAGTTCCGGAAGTCCTCGATCGTCCCGTATCGACGGCCGCGATCCAGGTCGCGCACGAACGGCGACCCGTAGTTCGGGGCGAGGACGGTGTACGGGTCGCCGATCCGGACGGTTCGCTCCGGGTTCCGGGCATGCTGGACGAACTCCCGCGGGGCATTCTCCTGGACGATGCGGCGGCACATCCCGCGTGGGAACCGGACCCGCTCGCCGTCCACGTCGGCGCCACCGGCACGCAGGATCCGAAGCGCCTCGTCGTCGCCACGGAACTCCAGACCGACCTCCTCGAGGATCGTGTCCGCGTTCTCCTCGAGGAGCGACAGGCCTTCCTCGGACAGCACCTCGAACGGCGCCAGGGAGCGGGTCAGGAACGGCCGGCGCTCGATGACCGCGTGAGCACGCAGGGCGAGGCGAGCCTCGCGACCGCCGGCTCGCCGGCGCGGACCATCGTTCGTCATCGCTCCTCCTTCGCACCGATCGCGCCGGCTCCCTGCGCGCCGGCGACGCGCCGCCGTCGTCCGGTGATCCTCGCATCGCGCGGACGACCCGCCCCCGGACGTCTCGCCGGGAGGTCCACCACCCGCTCCAGGTTGGGGAACCGCGCCGAACCATGCGGGATCCCCATTGCGGCCACGAAGTGCTCCTGGAACCGCGGCTCGACCGCCGTCTCGATCTTCTCGACCGTCCGGACCACCCCCTCGATCTCGCGGCGGGCAGAGCCGGCGAGGAGCGCGATCAGCGCCCCCGTGCCGGCGGCATTGCCGGCTGCGCCCACAGCGTCAGGTGGGCAGTCCGGAATCAGCCCCACGATCATCGCGTGGAGCGGATCGATCTGGCTCCCGAACGCTCCGGCGAGCCGGACCGAGTCCACCGCTTCCACGTCCAGGTGATCCATGAGCAGGCGCGCCCCGGCGTACAGGGCGGCCTTGGCCAGCTGGATCGCCCGGACGTCGTTCTGGGTCACGGTGATCCGTGGACGACCGTCGTGCAGGAGGTATTCGAACGTGCGGCCGTCGGCGATGATCCGAGGCGACCGATCGGCGAGCGAGCCGTCCACGACCCCGTCAGCCGTGATGACCCCGGCGAGGTAGAGCTCGGCGATCGCCTCCACGATCCCGCTGCCGCAGATCCCGGTGACGCCGGTCTCCGCGGCCGCCGCCTCGAACGCGGGATCGTCCGACCAGGGCTCGACGCCGATGACCCTGAACCGGGGCTCGAGGGTCACGGGATCGATTCGCACCCGTTCGATGGCGCCCGGCGCGGCTCGCTGGCCGGACGAGATCTGGGCGCCCTCGAATGCCGGCCCTGTCGGGCTGGACGCGGCGAGGAGCCGCTCCCGGCTGCCCAGGACGAGCTCCGCATTCGTGCCCACGTCCACGACCAGGGTGACCCGGTCGGCTCGATGCGGCGCCTCGGCGAGGATCACGCCCGCGGTATCCGCTCCCACGTGACCGGCGATGCATGGCAGGACGTAGACCCGCGTTCCCGGATGTGCCTCGATCTCCAGCTCCGCGGCCCTCGTCCGGACGGCGCCATCCGTCGCGAGCGCGAACGGTGCCGTGCCCAGCGGTGTGGGATCGATCCCCAGCAGCAGGTGCTGCATGATCGGATTGCCGACGATCGCCAGCTCCATGATCTCGTCGCGGCGGATGCCAGCTCGCGACGCCAGGGTCGTGAGCAGCTTCGAGATCGTCTGGCGTACCGCACGCGTCATCTCCGGCGCCCCGTCGGCATGGAGCATCGCGTAGCTGACCCGGCTCATGAGGTCCTCGCCGAACCGGATCTGGGGATTCATCACGCCGTGCGAGGCGAGGACGTCGCCGGAGGCGAGATCCGCGAGGTGTCCCGCGATCGTGGTCGAGCCGACGTCGATCGCGACACCGTAGGCACGATCGTGGAAGCCGGGCCAGATCGCGATGATGCGATGCCCATCGTGGACGGCGACCGTGACCGCATAGCCACCCTCCTCGAGGGCGGCGTGGATGCGCCGGACGACGTGCAGGTCCGCGTCGATCTCGCCCAGCCCCCATTCTTGGCGGAGCGCCGCCACCAGCCGGGCCAGGTCACCGGATGGTGACGCCAGCGCCGGACGCTCCACCTCGATGTGATGGAGTCGCACGACCGGATCGACGTCGAACGCCCGTGAGGACAGGTCCTTGCGGACGACCTGGCGATGGACCTGGCTGTCGGGCGGGACGTCGATGACGGCATCGCCCAGGAGGTGGGCGGTGCAGGCGAGACGCCGCCCGTCGACCAGCGGGTGACGGCTGCCGTATTCGCTCGTGGCATCCGTGTTCGGCGAGAGGTGGTCGGCGGTCGAGGCGATGCCGTGCTTGGGGAACTCGCCGATCCCCTGGACGACCTGGCAGCGACCGCACAGGCCGCGTCCAGCGCAGACCGAATCGATGTCCACCCCGAGTGCCCGCGCGGCGTCGAGCACCGTCGTGCCACCGGGGAACCGGCCGCGCCGGCCGGCCGGGGTGAAGATGACCAGCGGCTCGTGGGCGGTGGCCACGTTCAGGCCGGTGAGGGAGCCCGCCGACGGTTCACGCGGCGTCCTCCCGCGCCTTCGGGTGCCGGCTCGCGGAAGCGGCGGATCCAGCGCCCGGCATCCCGGTCGTTGCCCATCAGCACGTCGGCGGCCATCACGGCCTGCCGGACCTCCGAGAGGAGCGGGTTCGTGATCGCGGACGTGAGACCGCTGGCGATCGCCATCGGCAGGAACGCACCGTTGATCCCCTCCCGGTTGGGGAGGCCGAACGAGACATTCGACGCCCCGCAGGTGGTGTTGACCTTGAGCTCCTCGCGCAGTCGCCGCACGAGCCGGAACACCTGCTGGCCCGCGGTCGCCATCGCCCCGATCGGCATCACGAGCGGATCCACGACCACGTCCTCGCGCGGGATCCCATGGTCCGCGGCGCGCTCCACGATCCGTCGCGCGACCTCGAACCGGACATCCGGGTCCTCGGAGATGCCGGAGTCGTCGTTGGAGATCGCGACCACCGCGGCGCCGTGCTTGCGGACCAGCGGCAGCACGCGCTCCAGGCGCTCCTCCTCGCCGGTGACCGAGTTCACGAGCGGCTTTCCGTGGTACGCGGCGAGGCCTGCCTCGAGCGCTTCCACGATCGAGCTGTCGATCGAGAGTGGGACGTCGACCAGCGACTGGACCAGCCGCACCGTGGCGGCCAGGATCGCCGGCTCGTCGGCGAGCGGGATCCCGGCGTTGACGTCGAGCATCTGGGCGCCGGCCTCCACCTGGGCGAGGGCGTCGGTTGTCACCCGCGAGAAGTCGCCGTCACGCATCTCCTCGGCCAGCAGCTTGCGCCCGGTGGGGTTGATCCGCTCGCCGATGATCACGAATGGGCGGTCGAAACCCAGGACCACCTCGCGCGAGGCCGACGAGACGACGGTATGGGTCACGCCGTCCGCTCGGGTTCCGCCACGCCGCCGGACGCGACGAGCGACTTCAGGACGTCGCGGGTGTACAGGGTCTCGAGGCGGGTGGCCTCGGTCTGCGCCTCGGTCTCCAGGTCATCACCGCACGGCCGCTGGTCCCGGCGCCACTCCCCGATGTAGTCGGATGCGGACTTCTTGCCGGCCTTCATCGCGGCGCGATCGATCGCGACCTGGAACCGGGGATGGAGGACCACCTTGTGCGCCTGACGCCGATCCTTGGCGATCACCTGGGCCGGAATGTCCCGCCACCAGATGACGGTCAGCGTGGCGGCCATCTCAGGCTGCGCCGGCGAGCGCCCGGACTGCCGTTCCCAGCTCACCGTGGCCGGTCCGATGGTGCTCGAACGCGAGCCCCAGCCGCTCCGCGGCCGCCTGCGCCCGGCGGACGAGCGCCGGGTCGTCGCCCTGGGCGAGATAGACCAGTCGCCGGTAGTTGCCGAAATAGATCGGCAACAGCTCCGGATGGCGGTCGAGACCGAGCCCCCGGATGACGAGCGCCTCGAACGCCCGGACCAGGAAGTCGGTCAGGTAGAACGTGCCGGGCTCCTCGTCCTGGAGGCCGGCGAACGCCTCGCGCCCGGCATAGACCTCGTAGCAGTGGGCGCCCGGGAGTCGCTCCACGCGCTCCTCGTCCACGACGCGGTCGAGGAGGCCGCCGGTGCCGCAATCGGCATAGGCGACGAGGATCCGTTCGTACGAGCCACGGGCGTCGCGAATCCGGTCGCGGACGGCGCCCGGGATGCCGTCCGGTCGGTTGTGGAGAAGGGCCGGCAGCAGGGCCACGTCCAGGTTCGGGAACGGACGGGTGAGGTCGGCGAGTTCGCGTGCCAGCGCGCCACAGCCGATGACGAGCGTGCGCGGGGCCGCGATGACCCCTTCAGGCCGCCGCACGTCGTTCCTGGACCAACCGGCGGGCGGTCTCGGCGGCCACGGCGGCATCCCGGCAATAGGCGTCCGCGCCGACCGCCGCGCCGAACTCCTCGTTGAGCGGCGCGCCACCGACGAGGACGATGTAGTCGTCGCGGATCCCGCGCTTCTTGAGCTCCTCGATGACGACCTTCATGTACGGCATCGTCGTCGTCAGCAGCGCGCTCATCCCCAGGATGTCCGGCTGGTGCTCCTCGAGCGCAGCGATGAACTTGTCGGCGTCGGTATTGATGCCCAGGTCGACGACCTCGAACCCCGCCCCCTCGAGCATCATCGCGACCAGGTTCTTGCCGATGTCGTGGATATCGCCCTTGACGGTCCCGATCACGACCTTGCCCACGCGTGCGACCCCGGTCTCCGCCAGCAGCGGTCGTAGGATCGCCATCCCGGCCTTCATCGCGTTGGCCGCGAGGAGCACCTCGGGGACGAACAGGATCCCGTCACGGAAGTCGATGCCCACGATCCGCATCCCCTCGACGAGGGCGTCGTTGAGGACCCGATCGGGGCTCCAGCCGCGCTCGAGCAGGATGTTCGTGCCCTGCGCGATCTCGTCCGCCATCCCGTCGTACAGATCGTTGTGCATCTGCTCGGCCAGCTCGTCGTCGGCGAGCGTGGTGAGATCGAGCTCCTGGTCGGGGTCGGCCATCCGGCGAGCCTCTCCTGCCACACCTGGTGTTCCACGATGCGGCACCGTACCGTATGATGGAACTCGGTCAGCCTACCGCCGAGGCCCAAGGATGTCCAGAGTCCAGTCGATCGAACGTGCCTTCGCCGTGCTCGAAGCCCTCACCAATGGCCCGATCGGCGTGACCGAGGTCGCCGAACGCGTTTCGCTGCCCAAGAGCACGGCAGCGCGAATGCTTGCCTCGCTCGCGCGCGAGGCGATGGTTGAACAGCTCCCGGGCGAAACGCGCTGGCGACTGGGGCCACGGGTCGGCGCGCTGGCTGCGGCCGTTCGCTCCCCCCGATCCCTGGTCGAGATCGCACGGGCGGCGTTGGTGGCGCTCGCGGCGACGACGGATGAGGCCGCCGGTCTCTCGGTCCCCGACGGCGACGCCGTCCACTACATCGACCAGGTCGACACCCGGCACGCCGTCGCCGTGCGGGACTGGACGGGAACCCGGCTGCCGCTCCATCCGGTGTCGTCCGGGCTCGTCTTCCTCGCTCACCGCCGCCCCGCGGAGATCGACCGCTACCTCGCCGGCGAGCTCGAGCGCTTCACGCCACGGACGGTCGTCGACCCGGCGACGATCCGGGACCGGCTCCATCGGATCCGGCTGGACGGCTATGCATGGACGCGCGACGAGTACGCGGACGGGATCTCGTCCGTCGCTGCCCCGGTCGTCGACCCGGATGGAGTGATCGTGGCGGCAGTCCATGTCCACGGCCCTTCGTACCGCTTTCCCGCCGAGGACCCGGCAGTGGTTACCCGTGAAGTTGTCGCCGCCGCTGGCCGCCTCACGGCGCGACTGCGGGCTATCGCCCGGTCGTGACCTTCACCAGTCGCACGAGCTCCGATCCGCCGCGAACCATCCGCGACTCGATCAGGCCCACGCCGGGCGCGTAGCGCTTCACCTCCGCCACACCGGGCTCGATCGGCGACGTCTCCTCTGTCACCAGGACGCCGGTGAACCGCCCAAACGGGATCCGGAATCTCGTGTCGACGCTGACGATTCGTGCCACGTCCTCGGCCTCGTGTCGGAAGAATTCCTGGCGATACCTGTCGCCCGGTCGCGGGTCGGCGAGCATGACGATCCCTGGTCTGGCGCCCTCCACTCCGGCCTCCCACGAGCCGTGGGTGCTGGTCGGGCGCCCGTTCTCGATCTCGGCGGTTGCCTCCCCCAGGTACCACACGTTGCCCCAGCGATCCTGGGCATACCAATCGTAGGTCTCCTCGATCAACGCGCCGTCGATGTAATCCTCATCGGTGACCACGGTTGCGGTGACGCCCATGACGTTCCGGGTGTCGTGGGTAACGGTGAGCACGACGTGCTCGGCGCCGCGATACTCGAAGGTCGTCCCCGGGATGAGCGGCAGCAACGGGTTGTCGATCACATCGACGAAGTCGGCTGGATCGAACGCAGGACGATACGGCTGGTCGGTCACGAAGCGCGCCGGGTTGCGGACGTCGGCGGGCTCGCTGGGAACGGCGCTCGTCGACCCGCTGGGCATGGTCGTCGCCGATGCCGCCCCGGCGGTCGAAGAGACGGGGGTCGGCTCGGTTGCCGTCCGTGGGCCGGCCGTCACGGATGGCGGGGGCGACGGCGTGGCACAGGCGCCGAGCGAGAGCGCGACGATCGCCAGCGTCCCTGCCAACGCGGCCTGATGCACGCGGATGGATTTCGACATCCCGGCCTCCATCACCATCGGTGTGGGGAAATCATCCTCCCAACCGGCGATGTCGTCAGGGTGCGTCCACCTGGGTCGCGCCAGGTTCCGGGGCCGCCATCTCCCAGGGGATCGCGACCGCTTCCTTGCTGACGCCGGGATACCCGACCCCGATCGCATGGGTACTCCCGTCAGCCAGCCTCACGACCAGGACCTGGCAGCATCGGCCACTGCGGGTCATCACGATCCGGTTGCGGGTCTTCGGGTGCTCGAATGTGCCTTCGTGATGGAGCTGGGTGGCAACCGCCGGTGGGTGGCCAGGGTCACGTGCGTCGAGGCCGGCAAGCCCGACCCGGATCAGGTCCTGGCACGCCGCCCCCTCAGGGCAGTCGTAAGCCTCCCCGATGGGCCAGGTATCGACGATCGGATCCGCGGCCTGCGTGGGCGTGCACGCAGCGGCAACCAGGCTCACCGCCAGTGCCATGGCTCGGGGGACCCGCATTGGCGAAGTCAACGCCGATTGGGTGGTGAAATCAACCCCTGAGCGCCACGGTAGGATCGCGGAGACCAGACGGGTCCGAGGAAGCGGAGTGGGATGCCGGATCGATACGACTTCGTGATCGTGGGCGGAGGCTCGGCCGGCTGCGTGCTGGCCAATCGGCTCTCGGCGGACCCATCGGCCAGGGTTCTCGTGCTCGAGGCCGGCCGGCCCGACTGGCGGCTCGACGCATTCATCCACATGCCGGCGGCCCTCACCTTTCCCATCGGCAATCCGTTCTACGACTGGAAGTACGAGTCCGAACCCGAGCCGTTCATGGGCGGCCGCCGGGTGTACCACGCGCGTGGCAAGCTGCTCGGCGGCAGCAGCAGCATCAACGGGATGATCTTCCAGCGCGGCAACCCGCTGGACTACGAACGGTGGGCGGCCGACCCCGGGATGGAGACCTGGTCGTACGCCGACTGCCTGCCCTACTTCCGGCGGATGGAGGACTGCACGGCGGCCGCCGCGGACGATCCCTTCCGAGGGCATGGCGGTCCCCTGGGGCTCGAGCGCGGGCCGGCGTCGAGCCCGCTGTTCCAGGCCTGGTTCGAGGCGGGACAGCAGGCCGGATACGCCTGGACCGACGACGTCAACGGCTATCGCCAGGAGGGGGTCGGGCCGTTCGACCGGAACATCCGGCGCGGGCGTCGGATCTCCGCCGCACGAGCGTACCTGCACCCGGTGATGGGTCGGCCGAACCTGGCAGTCCGAACAGGAGCGCTCGTCTATCGCGTCGTGTTCGACGGGCGCCGGGCGACCGGCGTCGAGGTGTCCCGTGGGGCCGGGTGGGAGCGGATCAAGGCCGGCGAGGTGATCCTGGCCGGTGGCGCGTTCAACACGCCGCAACTGCTCCAGTTGTCGGGCATCGGCCGTGCGGACGACCTCAGGCGCCTGGGGATCGAGCCCGTCCACGACCTGCCCGGGGTAGGGGAGCATCTTCAGGACCACCTCGAGGTGTACATCCAGTACGCGTGCACCCAGCCGGTGTCGATGCAGCCCCAGGCCACCCAGAAATGGCGAAGGCCGTGGATCGGGTTCCAGTGGCTGTTCTTTCGACGCGGGCCCGGGGCGACGAACCACTTCGAAGGCGGTGGGTTCGTGCGCTCGAACGAGGACGTCGCGTATCCCAACCTGATGTTCCACTTCCTGCCGCTCGCGATCCGGTACGACGGGTCGTCTCCGGCCGGTGGCCACGGCTACCAGGTCCACGTCGGGCCGATGTACTCGGACGTGCGGGGCTCGGTGAAGCTCCGGTCCACGGACCCCCGGGTACATCCGGCCATCCAGTTCAACTACCTCTCGACGGACCAGGACCGGCGCGAGTGGGTGGAGGCGGTCCGGGTGGCGAGGCGGATCCTCAACCAGCCGGCGTTCGAGCCGTACAACGGTGGCGAGGTGTCCCCCGGGCCTGCCGTGGAGAGCGACGAGGAGATCCTGGGCTGGGTGGCGCGGGACGCCGAGACGGCCCTCCATCCGTCGTGCACGGCCCGGATGGGGACCGACGGGATGAGCGTCGTGGACCCGTTGACGATGCGGGTCCACGGGGTCGACGGGTTGCGGGTCGTCGACGCGTCGGCGATGCCGTACGTCACCAACGGCAACATCTACGCGCCGGTGATGATGCTGGCCGAGAAGGCCGCCGACCTGATCGCCGGCAACACGCCCTTGCCACCGCAGGAGATCGAGTTCTACCGGCACCAACGGGCGCCGGCGGGCGTCTCCTCGGCGTGAAGCTCTCGCTCCTCATCGCCGCCCTGGTCGCCGTTGCCGGCTGCCGGGGGTTCATGACCCCGAGTCGCGCCTTCGACCTGGTCATCGACCAGCCACCGGCAGTCGATCCGCTGCCGATCCGGGTGGTCGACACGAGTGGCTACGTCCAGCAGGTGACGGTCCGGCAGGGCGAGGTGTTGCCGCCTTTCGAGGGCCGTGGGGGACTCAGCAACCCGGCCGGGCGCCCCAACGACCTCGTGGTCCAATGGGTCGGCGGCGCGTGCGACGAGCGGGCCCAGCTGGACGTATCCATCGGCGGCGAGGGGCGTCTGCATCTCGAGATGCGGACCGAGGTCGCACCCGGCGACTGTGACGCCATCGGGATCACCCGCGCCCTGTGGCTGAGCCTCAGCGTCCCGATCGACCCGTCAGAGGCCAACCTCGACTTCGCGTTGAAATAGCCCGAGCGGTCAGGACCGGCGGAGGGCCGCCGCGATCGCCGGCACCACCTCGCGCAGGTCGCCGATCACCGCGTAGTCGGCCTGGGCCATGATCGGTGCGTCCGGGTCGGTGTTGATGGCCAGGATCGTCTTCGCTGCCTTGCAACCGACGATGTGCTGGATCGCGCCGCTGATCCCGCACGCGATGTAGAGATCGGGGGCGATCCTGGCGCCGGTCTGTCCGACCTGTTCGGTGTGCGGCCGCCAGCCCGCGCTCGTCACGGCACGCGAGACGCCCACGGCGCCGCCCAGCAACCCGGCGAGCTCCTCGATCATCGCGAAGCCTTCGGCACTGCCGACGCCACGGCCGCCGCCCACGACGACTCGCGCGTCGGTCAGCGAGACGCCACCGGTCTCCGGGGCGAGCCGACGCGCGACCCGGACCCGGCGCTCGCGCTCGCCGATCGTTGGCGCGAACGGCTCGATCCGGGCATCCGTCGCGCCCGCGACCATCTCGTCCGCGGGGAAGGCATGCGGCGCGGCCGACAGCAGCTTGACCGGCCCCTCGAGCGTGGCCTCCTCGAGCAGGCTGCCCGCCCATCGCTGGCGAGTGACCGACCACGGGTCCCCAGGGTGGACATCGATGCAATTGGCGGCCAGCGGAAGACCCAGGCGTGCCGCGACGACGGCCAGCACCTCGAGCCCGCGGACGCTCCCCGGTGCGACCACGGCCTCGGGCCCCAGGGCGCCGATTCGATCCCCGACCGCTGCCGCCCAGGCGTCCGGCACGTACGCGTCGCCATCGTCGAGCTGCGCGAGGTGGAGCACGTCCGCTCCGTGCCTCCCGACGGCGGCGGCCAGCGATTCGCCGCCGATCGCGACCGCCTCGACGCCGGTCTTCACCGCGGCGCCCAGCCTTCGCGCCAGCGCCAGGGATTCCGCGGACAGACGGTCGAGCTGTCCGTCGGCATGCTCGACGAACGCGAGGATCACGAGCGGACGACCCCGAGCGTGCGCATGACCTCGACCACCCGGGGCGCCGCATCGGCGCCTCGACCCAGGATTTCCACCTCGTGGGCTTCCTCGCGCGGCAGCCGAAGTCGGCTCATCGTGGGTCCCGACGGACGAGCGGTGGGCGCCACTCGGTCGATCGGCTTCTTGTTCGCCCGCAATCGACCCGGCAGCGACGGATAGCGCGGCAGGTTGATCCCTTCCTTGACCGCGACGACCGCCGGCAGCGGGAGCTCGAACTCCTCCCAGCCGCCGCCCACCGCCTCGCGCCGGGCGACCGCCACACCGTCCCGCAGCTCGAGCGCCTTGACCCCGGTGACCCATGGCAGGTCGAGTGCGACGGCAACCCGGATCGGGACCTGGTAGTCGCCCGTATCGGCCGCCTCGTTGCCGAACAGCAGCAGGTCGTACGGCGTGCCCGCGGCAGCCTGCGCCTGCACGGCATCCACGATCGCGGCGGCAGTCTCCATCGGGTCCCACTCACGGCCATCGGTCTCGAGGAGGACGGCCCGGTCGGCGCCGATCGCCATCGCATCCCGGAGCTGCTCCGTGGCCACCTCCGGGCCGAGCGTGACCGCGGTCACCGATCCGCCGCCTGCCTCCACGATGCGCACCGCCTCTTCGACCGCGCACTCCTCGTGCGGGCTGACCGTGAAGCCCAGGTGTCGCGTATCGATCGCCCGCTCATCGGCGGTGAGCACGATCCGCCCACCGGTCGCGGGGACCCGCTTGATGGCGACCAGGATCTCCACGGCGTCGCTAGTTGCGGATCCGCTCGTTGTCGGGATCGAACAGCGGCCGGCTCCCGACCACCGCCACGGTCACGGGATAGCGCTGGCCGAAGTACTCCACCGCGAGCTTCGTGCCCTCGACCGCGTCCTCCGGTGGCAGGTAGCTCATCAGGAGGTGCCGCCCCACCGAGGGACCGGAGCCGGCGCTGGTCGCGTACGACCGACGACCCTTCGCGTCGACGAGCGGCCGGCCGTCGAGGTGGGTGATCGGTTCCCGACCGAGCATGTAACGGGCCACGCCGGCGGGCGAGTCCTGGTCGTCGAGGGTCAGCGTGGACAGGATCGCCGCCGGCGGCTTCGAGCGCTGCTCGAGATAGGCGGCCCTGCCGATGAAGTCGGCGTCCTTGACGCGTGGGCGCGCCATCCCGGCCTCGACGAGGTTGAAGTCGAGCTCGAGCTCGTTGCCGTGGGCGCGGTAGCCCTTCTCGAGCCGCCCGGTGGTGGCATAGACGCCGATCCCGGCGGCAATCACGCCATGGGCCGCGCCGGCATCCCAGAGCGTGTCCCAGAGCCGGAGTCCCTGCTCCATCGGGGCGTAGATCTCCCAGCCCAGCTCGCCCACGTACGAGATCCGCGACATCAGCGCGCGCACGCTGCCGACGTCCACGACGCGTGCCGTCCCGAATGGGAACGCCTCATTCGAGAGATCAGCGGACGTCGTGGCCTGGACGAGATCCCGGGCCCGCGGTCCCCAGACGCCCACCGTATACATCCCGGACGTCTGGTCGTGGAGCGAGGCGGTGCCGTCCTCGGGGAGGTGGTCGGTGAACCACTTCCTGTCGCGCATCCCCATCCCGCCGCCGGTGACCACACGGAAGCGATCGCTCGCCAGCCGGATGATCGTGAGGTCGGCGACGATTCCGCCGCGCTCGTTGAGGAGCGGGGTGTAGATCACCCTCCCGACCGGAACGTCCACCTGGCTCACGACCAGGCGCTGGAGGTACGCGCAGGCTCCAGGGCCGGTGACGTCGAAGATCGCGAACGCGGCGAGGTCGATCATCGCCACCCGTTCGCGCATCGCGAGGTGCTCGGCATTGATGATCGGCGACCACCAGCGCGACTCCCACTCGGCGACCCGGGGCATCACCCGCTCGCCGTACTCGTACACGAGGTGCTCGTTGGCGCCGTACCAGAACGGTCGCTCCCAACCCGCCGCCTCGAAGAACACGGCACCCAGGGCGCGCTGGCGGACGTTGACGGGGCTCAACCGGATGTTGCGGTTGCTCGCCCACTGTTCCATCGGGTGGACGATGCCGTAGGTCTTGTTGTAGCCCTCGGTCGTCCGCGCGGCGATGTGGGTGGACGTCCGGTGGTGATCGTAGAAGCGCGCGATGTCGGAGCCGTGGGGATCGATCTCCGGGGTCCCGTCAGTCATCCACTCGGCGACCATCTTCGCGATCCCGGGAGCCTCCTTGATCCAGATGGCGGCCGCCGACCAGAGGCCGGCCACCTCCGGGGTCTCGCCCAGGATCGGCATCCCGTCCGGGGTCAGCGACAGCAGGCCGTTGATCGCGTGGCGGATGCCGACCGTCTCGTCGCCCAGGATGTCGGGCATCAGCTCGAGCGCCTGCTCCATCTGGACGTCGAAGTCCTCGCGAGTGAACGGCAGCTCGGTCGGGGACAACGCCGACTGGGCAATCGACGGGATGTCGTCGGCGTCCATGAGGATCGCTCGGTGGGCATACGAGCCGACCTCCAGGTCGCCGCCATGCTGGCGCTCGTACATGTTCGTGTCCATGTCGCGGACGATCGGGAACTTGATCTCCCCGACCGTGTCCGCGAACAGTGGCACCGGGCCGACACTGATCATCTGGTGGACGGCCGGGGTCAACGGGATCGATGCGCCGGCCATTCGCGCGATCCGCGGGCTCCACACTCCGCAGGCGACGACCACCGTTTCCGCGGCGATGTTGCCCTTGTCGGTCCGGACGCCCCGGATCCGCCCGTTCTCCACGTCCAGCCCGGTCACCTCGGTCGCCGCTGCGATCGTCAGCGCGCCCATCTGCTGGGCTTTCTCCCGCATCAGGGTGCCGGCCCGGAGGGAGTCGACCACGGCCACGCCGGGCGTGTAGAAGGCGCTCTGAATGATCGAGTCGTCGAGATAGGGGACCAGCTCCCGCGCCCGAGCCGGCGTGACGATCTCGCTCTCGATGCCCCACGACTTCGACGACCCCAGCCGGCGCTTCAGCTCCTCGACGCGTTCGTCCGTCCGTGCCACCTCGAGCCCGCCGCTGACGGTGGCCACGCCCAGCTCCTCGTACTGGACGAGGCTGTCGAGGGTGAGTGCGGTCATCTCCTTCGAGTGATCGGTGAGGAAGATGAAGTTCGAGGCATGACCGGTGGAGCCGCCGGGGCTCGGCAGTGTGCCCTTCTCGACCAGCACGATGTCCCGCCAGCCGCAGCGGGCCAGGTGCCAGGCCATGCTGTTGCCGACGATGCCGGCGCCGATGACGACGACGCGTGCGTGCGTCGGGACCGCGCTCATGACTCCTCCATCGCGTCGCCTGACGGGGCGGGGAGCATGGTACCGCTGCCACCGGCCCGCCCGGGATCGACCTGCGACAATCGCGCGGCAGCCAGCGAGGGAACGATGGCCAACCCGGCCCCGCGTGCACGAATAGCGCACGCATCTGCCGGCGAGTTCTGCGAGCGTCCCTGTTGCAGGTTCGAATCGTGCACGGCACGCACGAATCGAGCCTCGAGACCCCCGCTCCTTCGTCTGTGCGTGCGTTCGATGCACGCCGTTCGGCAACCGCCTCGGACACGGAACGGCCGGGACCCGGCGATGCCGGGACCCGGCCGATCGATTGCCGGTGTTACTCGGCGGGGATCTCTGCGTGGATCGCGTCGAGACTGACGCCCTGGGATTGCCGGTACAGCCGTGCGGCGATGTAGATCACCGCGGCGACGGCGTACAGGAGCCCCAGGAACTTGAGTGAGTCCGGGTTCCCGAC
>DATBLH010000027.1:0-10720 GCA_036555445.1 Candidatus Limnocylindrales bacterium | reverse complement strand
AGGAGTCTGGGCCGTGTCTCAGTCCCAGTCTGGGTGATCGTCCTCTCAGACCACCTACCGATCGTCGCCTTGGTGAGCCGTTACCCCACCAACGAGCTAATCGGACGCAGGCCCCTCCCGAAGCGCCTTGCGGCTTTGATGGAGTGATTGAACACGCCACCACATGCGGTATTAGCCACCCTTTCGGGCAGTTATTCCCCACTTCGAGGCAGGTCACCTACGCGTTACTCAGCCGTCCGCCACTAACGACTCGAGCAAGCCCGAGTCGTCCGTTCGACTTGCATGTCTCATGCACGCCGCCAGCGTTTATCCTGAGCCAGGATCAAACTCTCCGAAAAAATCACGACCTTTCGGTCGTGACAATCGTCGAAGGGTTGACCGCTCGCACACCTTCCGGATTTCCTGTCACTCTTCAGTTGTCAAGGTGCAGCGACCGGGGCATGGGCCACCGGCGCAGAGCCCCAATGATGGGGCTTGGGGACCAGCGTGTCAAACACGCGACCCGTGGACCGAGGGGTCCCGGAGCGCCTCCGGAGAGGCGTCGCGTGAGCCCATGGTAGGGACCTCTCGGACGGGGTGTCAATCGCTCCCCGGGCAGGGATCGTCAGATCGGACTGGTCTCCACCAGGACCACGAACAGGGCTCCCGAGATCCATGACAGGAGGGCCAGCTCCACGCTCGGTGGTTGGCCCATCGGGCCGACGACGAGCACCCACACGATGAGCCCCAGCACGAGCGCCACGACGACCTTGGCCAGCCGGAGCAGGATCTCGGCGACGAGTGGGGCCATCCCGTCAGACCGCGCGCCGCCCCTGCAGCGCCCGGACGAGGGTCACCTCGTCCGCGTACTCGAGATCACCGCCGACCGGCAGGCCGCGGGCGATCCGGCTGACGACGCCCACCGTTTGCTCGAGTCGCTCGGCGAGGTACATCGCGGTCGCCTCGCCTTCCAGGGTCGGGTTCGTCGCCAGGATCACTTCCTCCCACGGCGCGCCGGCATCCTTGGCAGCATCCGCACGGTCGAGGAGCTCCCGGATCCGGAGCCGGTCGGGGCCGATTCCGTCGATCGGCGAGATCGCACCATGCAGGACGTGGTAGACGCCCTTGAACTCCCCGGTGCGTTCCAGGGCCAGGACGTCGAGTGGTTCTTCCACGACGCACACTCGCCGGTCGTCGCGATCCGAGCTGCGACAGATCGGGCACAGCGGCTCGTCGCTGATGTTGAAGCAGCGTTCGCAGAAGACGACCTGGTCCCGGACGGCCACCAGCGCTGCGGCCAGGATCCGGGCTTCGCCCTCAGGCGCGCGAAGCAGGTGGAAGGTCAGGCGCTGGGCCGTCTTGGGCCCGATCCCCGGCAGTCGTGCGAACGCCTCGATCAGGCGCGCGACGGGCTCGATGAGCGTGGTGGTTGGCACGGACGCGCTTTAGAGGCCGGGGATCCGCAGGCCGCCGGTGAGCGCCCCCATCTTCTGCTCGGCGAGCTCGCGCGACGACCGAAGCGCGTCGTTGACGGCCGCGACCACCAGGTCCTGCAGCATGTCGACATCATCCGGGTCGACCGCCGACCGGTCGATCGTCACCGAGACCAGCTCCTGCTTGCCGGTCACGGTGGCGGTCACCACGCCGCCGCCGGCGCTGCCATCGACGGTGGCCGACTCCAGCTCGCCGTTGATACGCGCCATCTCCTGCTGCATGCGCTCCGCCATGCGGCGAAGGTCCATCCCCATCCCTCTCCTCCGTGTGGGTGCTCTGGTTGTCAGTGTGCGGGAACCCGCGGTCGCGCGCTGATCGAGGCTCAGTTGACCTCGCTCACGTCGACGAGGTCGTCGGCAAAGATGCGGCGCGCCTCGGCCAGGACGAGCGCCGAATCGGCGTCGGCGGGCGTCGCGGGGACGAGCTCGATATTCGTGGCCACGCAGCGCACGCTCACTGCGCGCCCGAGGAAGCGCCCGACGCCGTCCTCGAGGTTGCCGCGCCGGCGATCGAGGGCCTCCTTGAGGAACTTCTGGGACTCGGGGAACCCGAGGGTCACCACGTTGCCGTCGACGGCGATCGGCCGGCACGCGATGACCAGTGGCTTGGCAGCGGGATTCAGCTGGCTCACGTGGGTCACGATCTCGGGCCAGTGGTCGCGGAGGCGCGCCAGGTCTGGATCGATCGCCTCGCCAGCCGGCGCCTCAGCGCCGCTCTCCGGGGAGACCGGCGCCGGCTCCCCGGGATCGGTGACCGGGGTCGTTCCATGCGCGGGTGCCGCTTCGGTTGCCGGGTCGGTCGGGACCGAACCATCCGGGGCGGCGGCTGGCTCGGCATCGGCCGAGGCGACCGCCGGGGTTTGCTCCGGCTCCGATGGCGACGCCTTGCCTCGACGTCGAGCGGGCTCGGGTGCAGACGGGGGTCGAGCGGGCTCGGGCGGGGATGGGACCGCCTCGGCCGGAGGCGAAGCCGGCTCGAGCGTGGGTGTGGCTGTCTCGGCCGCCGACCGAGCGGGCTCCGGGGCCGCGATCGCCGGCGGAGCAGCCACGGACGCGGGTGCGAACAGGGCGACCTCGAGCTGGAGCCGAAGGCCGCCCAGCCCGGCCCGGTTGGGATCGATCGATGCCAGCCGTCGGCCCGCCGCAGCGATCTGCGCGGCGGTGCGGCCGCCGGCAGCTCCGTCGGTGAGGGCCGCCCGAAGCTCCTCGCGAAGCGCTTCGACCACCTGGTCGAGGAACACCCGCAGGTCGCGACCCCGTTCTTCCAGGCCGTCGAGCAACCGCATGCCGGCCAGCGCGTCGCCCGTCGCCAGTGCGTCGCCGAAGGCGCGCACCGCCTCGACGTCCGCGAGCCCGAGGAGGTCTCGGACCCGGGATTCATCCAACCGATCGCCGGTCGACGAGAGGAGCTGGTCCAACATCGACTCCGCGTCGCGCATGCCACCCGCGGCCAGGCGGGCGATGAGACTGACCGCCCCGGGCTCCGCTTCCCTGCCGTCGGCGTCGAGGATCCGCCGCAGCTTGCCCTCGATCTCGTCGACCGTCAGCCGACGGACGTCGTAGCGCTGGAGGCGCGACAGGATCGCCGGTGGGAACTCCTGCGGATGCGTCGAGGCGAACATGAAGGTTACGAACTCGGGCGGCTCCTCGAGCGACTTCAAGAGAGCGTTCCAGCCGTCCTTCGTGATCTGGTGGGCCTCGTCGAGGATGTACACCTTCTGCCGAAGATCGGTGGGCGCGTAATTGAGGCGCTCGCGGAGCTCGCGGATCGCTTCGATGCCCCGGTTGGAGGCCGCGTCGATCTCGACCAGGTCGAGGGCCCGCCCCTCGCGGATGGCCGCACACGACTCGCAGGCATCGCATGGATCGCCATCGCGCAGGTCGGTGCAGTTGAGAGCCTTGGCCAGGATCCGGGCGAGTGAGGTCTTGCCCGTACCGCGGGGCCCGACGAACAGGATCGCGTGCGAGACGCGGCCGGTCCGGACGGCATTGCGCAATGTCTCGACGACCGCCTGTTGGCCGATGATCGCGGAGAAGGTCTGGGCTCGCCAGCGGCGATAGATGGCCTGGTGCGATGGGGTGCTCGAGATCACGATGCCTCGCGGAGCAGCTGTGTGCCGTGCACCCTCCGTCGATCGGGGCGTACCCGCGCCCACCATCCTCTGCGACTCGGACCAGGCCGTTCCGCGGCACCCGGCGAGATTCGCTTAGTGCTGCTTCCTTCCGGACCTGACACGGTTCGCGAGTCGCCGCTGCGCGGGACCCGGTCCTCGACGTCGCTCGAGGGGGCGGCCTTCGAGTACGGCGACCTCGAGAGGGAATTCAGCCCTGCTGGAGCGGATTGCAGGTACAGGGCACCGCTAGTTCCCCGCCTAGCACGGCCCGCGAAGGATACCCCGGATGCTGTCGATGGTGGCGGAGAGGGCGGGATTCGAACCCGCGATGGGTTGCCCCATACCGCATTTCCAGTGCGGCGCCCTAGGCCTCTAGGCGACCTCTCCGAGATGGGCTGCACCCGCCCGCGAGCCCGGCGGGCTCGTCGCTCGCATCGGGGGCATTTCCCGCGAGCCCATTGGGCGAGGTCAACCCGAGGCGGGCGCGAGCGACGGAGCGAGCGCACTCGAACGTGCGTGAGCGACGGCGCGCAAGGGCCCAACGAAGGGACGACCCGAACCAGTGGGCGAGCGTTTGGCGGAGAGGGTGGGATTCGAACCCACGGTGCTTTCGCACACCGCTTTTCGAGAGCGGCACCATCAACCACTCGGACACCTCTCCGCGGCCAAGGATAACAAAGGGGTTCCGATGTTCCCGGCTCCACGAAGGGTCAGCTGGCCGCGCCTCGCGCGGCGTACAGTTCCTCGACCTCGTCCCGCCGGATCCCGGAAACGACCTTCATCCGGCGGGGCAGGCTGGCGTGCTGGGCAAGCTGGAGCACGGTGCCGGCGGCGCCCGCCCGGGCGTCGGGGATCGCGAACACGAGAGCCTCGACGTCGCTCTCGAGGAGGGCCCCGACGCACATTGCACAGGGCTCCTTGGTGGTGAAGATGGTCGCGTCACCCAGGCGGGCGCGTCCGAGCTTCCGCGCCGCCTCCCGGATGGCCAGGACGACCGCGTGCGCGGTCGGATCGTTGGCCTCTTCCACGCGGTCGTGGGCGCGGGCGACCATCGCCTCGTCGACAACCGCGACCGCGGCACTGGGCCGCTCGCCACGCGCCGCCGCCTTGCGCGCCTCAGCGAGCGCCTCGCCCATGAACAACTCGTAATTCACCTGGCGATCATAACCGCCGCCCTGCCGGACCACGTACGGAACACGCCGGTTCGCCTCGCCCCGGACCGGGGCGCTAGGATGCGGCCGTGGCGCGAACGCGACGAATCGGCATCCTCACCGGCGGTGGCGACGTGCCGGGACTCAACTCGGTCATCAAGAGCGTCACCTATCGGGCCACCGAACTTGGCTTCGGGGTCCTCGGAATCCGTCGCGGATGGGAAGGGCTGACGCACCTGCGCCCGGGCGCGGAGCCGGACCCCGAGTACATCCGTCCGCTCGACCGGATCACGACCCGAACGATCGACCGAACCGGCGGCACGGTCCTCCACACCTCGCGGACGAACCCGCGCCGGATGAAGGCCGACCACCTCCCAGCCCACATCGACCCCGGGCGACTCGACGCCCTTCGCGGGCCGGACGGCACCTATGACCTCACGTCGGTCGTCCTCGACAACATTGCCTCGCTCGGGATCGACGTCCTGGTCACGATCGGTGGCGACGACACCCTCTCGTTCTCGCAGGTGCTCGTCGGCCAAGGCGTGGACCTGGTCGCGATTCCCAAGACGATGGACAACGATGTCCAGGGGACCGAGTACTGCATCGGGTTCTCGTCGGCGATCACCCGGGCCAAGGAGCTGATCGACCGCCAGCGGACGACCCTCGGCTCGCACGAGCGGATCGGCGTGTTCCGCATCTTCGGTCGCGACGCCGGCTTTTCTGCCCTGTACACGGCCTATGTCACCTCCGGCCGGTGTCTCATTCCGGAATCCCCATACGACCTGGACCGCCTGGCGGCAGTGCTCCACGAGGATCACCGCCTCAACCCGTCGCGCTATGCGTTCGTGATCAGCGCCGAGGGTGCGATCTGGCAGGGTGCAACGATGGCCGACGTCGGCGAGGCGGACGCCTTCGGCCACCGCCACAAGGCGAACGTCGGCGAGGCACTGGCCGAGGAGCTCAAGCGCCGGACCGGGATCGACACCGTCGAGTCCGAGCTGACCTACGACCTGCGATCCGGCGAGGCGGACTCACTGGACACGATCGTCGCGATGACCTTCGCCAACGTTGCGATGGACCTGATCGCCGACGGCGTCATGGGACGGATGGTGGCGATCCGCGACGGGAAGTACGGCCACGCCGAGCTGCCGGATCCCAGCCTGGGCGCCCGGAGGGTGGACATCGACACGATGTACAACGTCGACCGATTCCGCCCCCGTTACGACGGCAAGCTGGGTGATCCGATGCTGCTCGTCGGCCTGGGAGCCCGCGCCGGGATCGCGTAGGGTCTCAGGCCTCCAGGCCGGACAGGGAACGGATCACGCGCGCGAGGGCGGACATGTCCTCGTCTCCGTGACCATCGTTGATCAGCCCGGTCTCCAGCTGCTCGACGAGCGCCGAGACCGGAAGGACGACTCCGGCCTCCCGTGCCAGTTCGAGCGCGATCCTGAGGTCCTTCCGGTGGAGCGAGACCTTGAACCCCAGCGGGTACTCGTTGGCAATCATCCGCTCGCTTCGGTTGGCGAGCACCCAGCTTTGCGCCGCCCCTCCGCCCAGGGCGGCGGAAACCTGCCCGGGGTCGAGCCCGGCCTTGATCGCGAGCACGATCCCCTCGGCGACCCCGAGGTACGTCGAGGCAAGGATCACCTGGTTGACGGCCTTGACCGCCTGGCCGGCACCGACGGGGCCGACGTGCGTGATCGTCGTGCCCATCGTGGCCAGGATCGGTCGGGCTCGCTCGACGTCGCTTGGCTCGCCGCCCACGAAGATCGACAGGCTGGCCTTGCGCGCGCCCTCGCTGCCGCCCGACACGGGTGCGTCCACGAGCGCGACTCCCTGCTCGTTCAGCCGGCGCGCGAACTCGCGGGTCGCGGACGGGCTGATCGTCGAGCAGTCGATCACGAGGCTGCCCGGACCGAGCCCGGAGGCCGCGCCGTCCTCGCCGAACAGGACCGCCTCGACATCCCCGGTGTCGGACACGCAGACCACGACGACATCCGCTCCCGACGCCGCGGACGCCGCGCTGTCTGCCTCGGTCGCACCCAGCCCGACGAGGTCGACGGCCTTGCCGGCCGTCCGATTCCAGACCGTCAGCGGGAAGCCGGCGCGGGCGACGTGACCGGCCATTGCCGAGCCCATCGTGCCCAGACCGATGAACGCGACTCGGGTGGAGGCGGGATCAGCCACGTGGCGGCTCCTCGGGTGGGTTGATGGTGCGGGGCTCGAATCCCCAGCAGCTGAGCATCGGGAGCCGAGGGTACCGGGCGAACCGGCGGTCCGTGTGCGAGCGCTCGCACAGGATGAATGAGCTGCCACGATCCGAGGTGACGCCTCGCGCATGGAGACAGACCCCGCACAGGCCGGCGGCCGGAGTCTCGGAAGTCCGCTCGGTGGACGGGGGTTCGAAGGTGATCAGGGGACCCCGGTCGCCAAGCCCACGGCCGTTCCCATTCGACGGCTCCCCTCGCGATCGTGGCGCGCCCGGCGAGACTCGAACTCACGACCTTCAGGTCCGCAACCTGACGCTCTATCCACTGAGCTACGGGCGCAATGTCTGAGTGCCGCATCGGCACTCTTCTCCGACGGCCGAGGCAACGCTCCTGCGAGCCATCGGCCGGAGGATTTGGCGGAGAGGGAGGGATTCGAACCCTCGGAGCAGGTTACCCCACTCAACGGTTTAGCAAACCGCCGCACTAGGCCTCTATGCGACCTCTCCGCAGGCGGCCCGATGCTAGCACAGGGTCTGGCGCGCTCCGGATCGGGGTCGAGGCCGCCGGTGGCACCTCGCGCCGGGCCATCGCGTTGACACCGTGCGCGCGAAGGGACTAGCCTCCGTGACGCGAGATGAGTCACGCCTTCTACTTTTCGCGCCCGGCATGATCGTCCCAGGTTCGTAAGACCCGGGACGCGGGTCATGTCGGGTGGAGCAGAGGTCGCGCCTCTGCTCTTTTTGTTTCCCGCGAAACCCATACCGTCACGAGAGGACACGCAGGACCGATGTTCGTGGTGATGGCCGCCACCGCCACCGAGGCGGAGATCCTGGGGGTGAAGAGCCACATCCTGGCCGAGGGGATGACGCCCTTCGACCATGTCGGCTCGGAGCGGGTCGTGATCGCGGTCGTGGGCGATGTGGGGCCTCAGCGGCAGCACCTCATGAGCCGGCTCGGTGGCCTGCCCGGCGTGGAGACGATCACCCCGATCTCGCGGCCGTTCAAGCTCACATCCCGCGAGTTCCACCCCGAGGACACCGAGATCCGGGTGCTGGACGCGGTGATCGGCGACGGATCGCTCACGGTGATGGCCGGTCCCTGCTCCATCGAGAGCCGCGATCAGCTGTTCGAGACCGCGGACGCGGTCGCCGCGGCGGGCGCGACGATCCTCCGGGGCGGAGCCTTCAAGCCCCGGACCAGCCCGTACACGTTCCAGGGCCTGGGGGTCGAGGCGCTCAGATACCTCGCCGAGGCTCGGGATCGAACGGGACTGCCGGTGATCACCGAGGTCATGGAGCCGAACCAGGTCGACATCGTGGCCGAGTACGCGGACATCCTCCAGGTCGGCACCCGGAACATGCAGAACTACTCCCTCCTGCGCGACGTCGGCCGGGTCGCTCGACCGGTGATGCTGAAGCGCGGCTATGGCGCGACGGTCGAGGAGTGGCTGATGGCCGCGGAGTACATCGTCAGCTCCGGCAACCCCAACGTGATCCTCTGCGAGCGCGGGATCCGGACGTTCGAGACCTACACCCGCAACACGATCGATCTCGCCGCGGTCCCGCTCCTCCACCACCTGACGCACCTCCCGGTCATCGTGGATCCGTCGCATGCGACAGGAAAGCGATGGCTGGTCAAGCCGCTCGCCATCGGTGGCGTCGCGGTCGGCGCGGACGGGGTGATGGTCGAGGTCCATCCGGATCCGGAGGAGGCGCTCTCGGACGCGGAGCAGCAGATCACGCCCGAGCAGTTCGGCGACCTGATGGCTGCCCTCCGGCCCGTCCACGAACAGGTCCGCGGACTCCACGGCGACCCGGTGATGAGCGAGGCCGCGGTCGGCCTGGCCGGCGGTCGACATTGAGCGCTGAGCCGGCTCCGAGCGCACGCGGGGTCGCACCGGGAGCGGCGCGCGTCGTCCGCCCGGCTGCGCGGCTTCGCGGTGAGCTGCGTCTGCCGGGTGACAAGTCGATCAGTCACCGGGCCCTGATGCTCGCGGCGATCGCCGAGGGACAGAGCCGGATCGGCGGTGCCGGCGACGGCGCCGACGTGCGCTCGACAGCGGGCATCGTGGCCCGCCTGGGCGTGCGCGTCGTGCGTCGTCGGTGGGATGCGCGAACGGTCGACTACATCATCGACTCGCCCGGTGTCGACGGCCTCGTCCAGCCCGACGGCGATCTCGACTGCGGCAACTCGGGAACGAGCCTGCGGCTCTTCGCCGGCCTGCTGGCCGGCCTGCCCATGACGTGCGTCCTCGACGGCGACGATTCATTGCGGTCCCGACCCGTCGCTCGTATCATCGAACCGCTGCGAACGATGGGCGCCGAGCTCCACGGCCGTCGCGGCGACTCCCTCCCACCGGTGACCGTGGTCGGCCACACGCCCCTCCGGTCGGTCGAGGTCGCCACCGCGGTGCCCAGCGCCCAGGTGAAATCGGCCATCCTGCTCGCCGGGCTGCGGGCGACCGGCCGGACCACCGTTCGGGAGTCGGTGGCGACGAGGGACCACACGGAGCGGATGCTGCGAGCGCGAGGGGTCGCGGTCGAGATAGCGGTCGGCGACGGAGGGGCGACGGTGTCGCTCGAGGGAGGTCAGACAGTGCGCGCGATCGACGAGCGGGTCCCTGGGGATCCGTCGGCGGCCGCCTTCTGGCTCGTTGCCGGTGCTGCGCACCCGGACGCGGAGCTGACGCTCCGGGGCGTTGGTGTCAACCCGACCCGCCGGGCGATGCTCGACCTGCTGCGACAGATGGGCGCCCGGATCGACGAGAGATCCACCGACGCCGCCGGCCACGATCCCGCCGGCGAACCGACCGCTGACCTGACCGTTCGATCGAGCGACCTCGCGGGCGTCGACCTCGGCCCATCAGACGTCGCGTCGGCCATCGACGAGATCCCCGTCCTGTGTCTCGCGGCGGCGTTCGCCCGTGGCCGGACGACCATCCGGGGAGCCGGGGAGTTGCGACACAAGGAGTCCGATCGGATCGCCGGCACCGCGGCCGGACTGAGCGCGCTCGGCGCCCAGGTCACGATCGACGGCGACGACCTCACGATCGAAGGACGAGGACTCCTCGACGCAGCGACCGTCGACAGCCAGGACGACCACCGGCTGGCGATGACGTTCGCGATCGCGGGACTCCTGGCCACCGGGAGCACGATCGTGCTGCGCCCGGGGAGCGCCGCGATCTCGTATCCGGGCTTCTTCGATGACCTGGAAAGGATCTCCGCATGACCAAGCGCGTCGTCCTGATCGGGCACCCGGTCGCCCATTCCCTGTCGGGCTCGATGCAGCAGGCGGCCTTCGATTCGCTCGGCGTCGATGCCAGGTACGAGCTGTGGGACCGTGCGCCGATCGCGCTCGCCGACTCGATCGGCGAGCTCCGCGACGATGCGTTCCTGGGCGCCAACGTCACGATCCCGCACAAGGAGCGGGTCGTCCCCCTCGTCGACCGCCTGACCGAGGAGGCCCACGCGACCGGCGCCGTCAACACGATCACGCGCGAGGGCAAGCGGCTGATCGGCCACAACACGGACGTGCCGGGCTTCCGGGTGGCGCTGGACGCCCTGGTCGGCCGCCAGAAGATGCCCCGCCAGGCGATCGTCCTGGGGGCCGGTGGCGGCGCACGGGCCGTGGTCTTCGGCCTGATCACCGAGGGCTTCCAGCGGGTGGTCGTGTTCAACCGTCACCTGCACCGCGCCGAGGGCCTGGTCAAGCACTTCGGCCGGAGCGCCTCGCACATGGAGCTCCGCGCGATGCCCTGGCACGACTCGATCATC
>DATBLH010000090.1:0-23526 GCA_036555445.1 Candidatus Limnocylindrales bacterium | reverse complement strand
TCGACCTCGGCCGTCAGCAACCGGCCCGTCACCTTGTCGAACACCGGGAAGTGGAGGACGATGAACAGGTAGTCGTCGTAGACGTCCAGCTTCGGCCGCTGGTTGCGGCTGAAGACGTCCTCGATGTCCAGGGGGTGGAAGCCGAACTCGGACTGCAGCCATTCGGCGTCGATCGAGCGCGGCCGCTCGTCGTGGATCCAGCGAAGCCCGCCGGCGACTACCTCTCTGCGGGTGGACGTCTCCGGGAGATCGGGTGGCAGCGCCGAACCGTTACCGGCCGGGCGTCGGAGACGCGGGCGTGGGAGCGGCAGGGTCGGCATGGTGAGGGAGGCTTCATGGTCACGGGATCCTGCTGCAATCCTATCCGCTCGGATCCGATTCCGGGAAGGGCCCAAACGGCGTCTCAGGTGCGCGGGGGCACGTCGAGCCAGCCCTCGCGCAATGCACGCGTTGCCAGCTCCGTCCGCGATGCGATGTCGAACCGCTCGAACAAACGTCGGAGATGCGATTCCACGGTTTTCGGACCGATCCCCAGCGAGGCGCCGATCTCGTCGTTCGAGCGGCCGTCCACGACGAGCCGGACGACATCGAGCTCGCGAGGGGTGAGCCCGCCGCTCGACTGCGGCTTGACCCCGAACGCGAGCCCGCCGGCGTGCGCTCGCCGGATCGCGTCGACCAGCTCGGCCACGGGCGCCGTCTTGACCACGCCCGCGGAGGGGACGCGGGCGCCGCTCCGCGCCCAGCGGGTACGATCCGCCGAGATCAGCGTTCCGGCACGCGAGGGAGGGGATGGGGGCGGTACTCGAGGCGCGTGGCTTCGGCAAACGCTATCGCCGCCGGACGTGGGCGCTCCGCGGGGTCGATCTCGCCGTTCCCGAAGGCAGCATTACCGCGCTCGTCGGCCCCAACGGCTCGGGCAAGTCGACCCTCATCCGGTCCTGGATCGGGTTCGAGACACCGACCGAGGGAAGCCTGGTCACCGGTGGCATCGATCCCCGGCGCGACCGGATGGGGGCCGTCCACCGGGTCGGCTATGTGCCCCAGACGCCGTCGCTCTACCCGGAGCTCACGGTCAGCGACCACACCGAGCTCGCCGTGAGCCTGCGCCGCGGGTTCGACGAAGGACTGGCGCGGCACTACGTGGAGCGGCTGGGGATCCCCCTGGCGGCCCGGGCCGCCGAGCTCTCCGGCGGTGAGCAGGCGCAGGTCGGACTCGCGCTGGCGCTGGGGACCCGGGCTCGGATCCTCCTCCTCGACGAGCCCCTCGCGAGCCTCGATCCCCTCGCGCGCCGCGAGTTCCTGCGGGTCCTCATCGACGCCGTGCGGTCGGACGGATCGACGGCGCTTCTGTCGTCGCACGTCATCACCGATATCGAGCAGGCGTGCGACCGCCTGATCGTGCTGGGCAAAGGTCACACGCTCCTCGACCTGTCGATCGCGGATGCGATCGGCCATCACCGGGTCGTGGACGCGGGTGAGCCGCCGGGAAACGACGGGGTCGTCGCGTCGTTCCCATCCCCCGAGGGAGAGACGCTGACCCTCGTCCGGACCGGCGCGAGCGACGGAGCGAGACCCGGCAGGCCGGCGTCGCTGGAGGAGGTCGTGATCGGGCACATGGCCGCTGCGCGCCGGCGGGAGCAGCACCGTCCGGACGGAGCCGCGGCGTGATGCAGGTGCTTCGCCTGACGTTCCGAATGAACCGGTTCGAGATCGTGGCCGTGGGCGCCCTCGGCGCGCTGATCGTCGTTGGCGGTGTCCTCGTGATGTGGCGCCTCGGCGCCGTCGGGATCAGCTCGACCTGCCTCCCGTCGTTGGAAACGGGCGAGCTGGCGAGCGGATGCGACGCCCTGTACCGCGAGTTCCAGGAGATCGCGGGCCGGTACGGCCAGCTCGTCCTGCTGATCGGGGCATTCCTGCCGATCGTGGGCGGGCTGCTCATCGGTGGTCCACCGATCTCGCGTGAGATCGAGCGCGGGACGGCGCGCCTGGCATGGTCGCTGTCGCCTTCGCGCCTCCGCTGGTATGCCCATCGGGTGCTGCCGATGATCGCGTTCCTGGTCGTCGTGGCGTTCGCGGTCGGGGTCGTCCTCGATCGACTCCTGGGGGCGATCAGTGTGGGCGAGGACCTGTCCGCCTCGTTCACCAGCTTCCGGATGCGCGGGATCCTCGTGGCAACCCAGGCCGCCGTGATCGCCGCCTCCGGAATCGCCCTGGGAGCGATCCTCGGGCGATCCGTACCCACGTTCTTGCTGTCCCTGATCCTCAGCACGCTCCTCATCTACGGGGGCGTGGCCAACGTCCATCGCAACATCCTCCTGGGCGAAGCCGACCGACAGGTCTGCTGCGAAACCTACGAACCGGGACAGCTGTACCTCGACACCAGGATCCAGCTCCCCGACGGGCGGCTCGTCAGCTACGAGGAGTTGCCGTCACTGGACGCGGAGATCGGCCAGCTGGCATTCGAGGGACAGCTCCCGCAGGTGAGCCTGGTGATCCCCGGGAGCCGGTATCGCGAGCTGGAGACACGCGAGGCCGTCGCGCATACGGCGATCGTCGTCGTCCTGCTCGTGCTCGCGGCCGTCGTCGTCGATCGTCGCCGTCCCGCCTGACCTCTCGATCGGTTCCCTCCGCGCCGCGAGGTCCATCATGTCGTGATGGGCGTTCGACCGGTGGCGATCGATTCGGCTCGCGGCCTCGTGGCGCGCCTGGAGACCCCGGCATGGGTCGGGGTCGGCGTGGCCCTCGCGGTCTGGCTGCTCGTTGCCGCCTTCTCGGAGCCATGGGGCCGGCTGTGGGGCACCGCCCAGGACGCCCGCTGCTACTGGCAGGCGACCCTCGCCGACCCGTACCTCCACTCCGAGTGGAACGACCCGATTGCCTACGTCTACTCGCCCGCGTTCCTCCAGCTGGTCACGCCCCTGTCGGCGCTCCCGTGGCAGGCGTTCGTGGCCGTGTGGGCGGCGATCGCGATCGCGGTGACCCGCTGGCTCACCGGCCCGCGCCTGCTGGCCGCGGGGCTGCTGTTCCCGTTCACGGCGATGGAGATCGCCGGTGGGAACATCCACCTCCTGCTGGCCGGGGCGATCGTGGCCGGCTTCCGGTGGCCGGGCACGTGGGCGCTCGTGCTGCTGACGAAGATCACCCCCGGGATCGGGCTGTTGTGGTTCGCCGTCAGGCGGGAGTGGCGCGCCCTGTTCATCGCCGGTGGCGTGACCGCCGTCATCGTGGCGGCCTCGTTCATCGTCCTCCCAGGCGCGTGGCGTCAGTGGCTGGACGTCATCCTGGCCAACGCAGGACGTGGCGGCACCTGGGCGTCGGTCCCGGTGCCGCTCTGGATCCGGCTTCCGCTCGCGGTCGCCCTGGTCGTCTGGGGAGCGCGGACGGACCGCCGATGGACGGTCCCCGTTGCCTCGATGCTCGCCTTGCCGGCGCTCTGGTATGGCGGCCTGTCGATGCTGCTGGCCGTGATCCCGCTGTTGCAGCGCGACGTCCGACAGACGGGCAGCGTGCCGAACCGGGAGACACGGGCCGACGTAGCGGCAAATGCCTAGCAGGTGATGGGGGATTGTCCGGACCCGGCGCATACTGGCGGAGGATGGAGGTGCAGGGATGGCCCGATTCCTGGTGCGGCTGATCGATGCGCAGGCGCGCTGGGCGCGCCCATTCGGCGATTTCAACCATCGCTGGCTGCTGGGGTTGTTTCGCCCGATCTGGCCGATCAAGGACTTCCTGAACGGCCGCTGGCTCGGTCACCCGGTTCACTCCGCGCTGACCGACGTTCCGATCGGCGCGTTCACCGTGGCCCTTGTCCTCGATCTGATCGACGCGTGGAACCTGTTCGGGGTGGGCGACCTCTCGCTTGCCGCAGACGTCTCGTTGTTCATCGGCATCCTGTCCATGCTCGCGGCCGCTGTCGCCGGGCTGGCCGACTACACGGACACGGACGGCACCGCCCGGATGCGCGCCACGGTCCACGCGACGCTCATGGTGGTGACGCTCGTTGTGTACGCGGTCTCCCTCCTGATGCGACTCGGCAACCCCGAGGACCGGGCGCTTCCGATCCTGGTCGGCGTCGTCGGCTACCTCCTGATCACCGCCGGAGCGTTCGTCGGCGGCGACATCGTGTACACGATCGGCAACATGGTCAGCCGGCATGCCTTCCGAGGCAGCGGCTCCAAGTGGATCTCGCTCGAGCTCCCCGCCGGCGCGGAGCTCGCGGACGGGACGCCCACGAAGGCAAAGCTGGGGATCAACAACCTGGTCCTCGTCCGGATCGGGGACACGATCCACGCCCTACATGAAACCTGCGCTCATGCGGGTGGGCCACTCGCCGAGGGCACGTTCGCCGACGGCTGCATCCAGTGCCCGTGGCACGGCTCGCGGTTCCGGATGAGCGACGGCCGGGCTGTTCGCGGCCCCACCGTCTACGACCAGCCACGCTACGAGGTGCGGCGCACGGACACCGGCTGGGAGGGCCGCCGAGTTCTCGACTGATCATCGCGGCACGTGGAGATCACCGTCCCGGACCCGTCATTGGTCCTGCTCGTGGGCGCGGCCGGGGCCGGCAAGACGACGTTCGCGGCCCGACACTTCCGGCCGGACGAGGTGGTGGCGTCGGATGCCTTCCGGGAGCGCCTGTCGGGCGATGAGGCCGATCAGCGGGTGACCCGGACGGCGTTCTCGATCCTCCACCGGACGGTGGAGCGTCGGCTGGCTGCGGGTCGCCTGACCGTCGTCGATGCCACGAACGTGCAGGCCTACGCTCGGCGCGCGCTCGTCGCCCGGGCAGGCTCGGCCGGCACTCCCGTGGTCGCGATCGTGCTCGACCTGCCGTCCGTCACCGTCCTCGCCCGCAACGCCGAGCGTCCTGGCCGCGTCGTGGGGACCGAGGTCGTGGAGCGACAGCTGTCCGACCTCGCCCGCAGCCTCGTCCCGGGACGGCTCGACGGCGAGGGGTTCGATGCCGTGCACCGGATCCGGAGCACCGCCGATCTCGACGCCGTGAGGATCGTGCGCAGGTCGTCCTAGCCGGCGCTCCCGGACGCGATGAGTCCGATCGCAACGACGGCCGCAGCCACCCCCACGGCGTGCTGTGCTGTCATCCGCTCCCGGAGCAGGACGAGCGCGAGCAGGATGGTCGTCACCGGGTAGAGCGACGACAGGACCGCCGCCACGGCGAGTGAGCCCGACTGGGTCGCCAGGATGAACGCCCCGTTCCCACCCATGTCGAGGACACCGATCAACAGGACCGCGAACCACAGCGGGCGCCCGACTCGCCACCCGCTCCGCGTCAGGAGCACGACGACGACCACCGTCAGCGCCTCCGTCGTGCGCAGGATCGCGAGCGGACCGAAGACGAGTCCGTCGGTGACCTGGGCGATCGTGGTGTTGAACAATCCGATCCCGAATCCGGCCAGGAGGCCGAACTCCACCCCGCTACGTCGGCCCGTGTCGCCGGCCGTCCGGGTCACCAGGACCACAGCGACGACCGCCACGGCGATCCCGGCCGACACGATCGGTGGGGGCATGCCCTCGGTCGCGATCCCGACCCCAACCGGGATGGCCGCCGCGATCACACCCGTCAGGGGTGCGACGACGCCCATCCGACCGACCGCCAATCCGTGATACAGGTTGGTGATCCCCAGTGCGCCGACCACACCTGCAAGGACCGACCAGGCGGCGTCGGCTAGCCCGGGCACCGGTTCGCTGCGGATCGCGGCAAGCCCGAGCGCGATTACCACCCCGACCACCTGGCTGCCGATCACCACGCCGAACAGCGCAGACCGGCGGGTGGCAAGGCCACCGCCGAAGTCGCCTGCACCCCAGAGCAGCGCCGAAAGGAGCCCCAGCGCGATCACGCCGCTGCCGGGCCCGAACGGCCCGGCGTCAGGCACGAGTTGCGGTGGCTGGCGCCTCGGCGCCTTCGTCGACCGCGCTGGGTCCGGCGAGCTCGACCACGGCGTCGGCGACCGCGTCGTACCGATCGGAGGTCGTGAGATAGATGACCTGGAAGTCCGAGGTCAGCTCCTTGAGCAGGCCGAGCGCTCGCGTCGCCCGCTCGCCGTCGAGGGTCACGAACGGATCGTCGAACACGAGCGGCGGGCGGCGATCGCCGGTGACCAGGCGGACGAGGCCGATCCGTGCGGCGAGATAGACCAGGTCGAGTGTGCCCTGGGAGAGCGCGCTGACGTCCACCCAGTCGCGCTTCTCGGGCGCATAGACCTCCATCCCGAGTGTCTTGTCGTCGACCCGGACCCGCCGGTACCGGCCTGCCGTCGCTCGCTCCAGGTCCCGGACCATCCGTTGCTCGAGGTAGCGAGTGGCGGTCTTCATCGTCGCCTGCTCCGCCCGCTCGATCGCGGCGAGCGTCGCCTCGTAGACCCGGACTCGTCGCTCGAGCGTCGCCAGCTCGTCCCGCCATGCCGCAAGTCGCTCGGCATGGGCGGTGACCTGCTCGGCATCCACCTGATTCGCCTCCACGCGCGCGCGCGCGTTGGCCTCGTCATCACGCGTCCGATCGAGCGCCATCTCCGCGTCGCGGACCTCGGCTTCGAGGCGCTCGCGCGCCCTCGGCTCCTTCGCGATCGGCCCCAGCGCGTCGACGGCTGCCGTCTTCTGCTCGATCTCGAGGGCCGCCGCATCGCGCAGGCCCGGAAGGGCGTCGGAGGGTTCCTTCCCGATCAGGCCCTCGAGCTGGGCGGCCAGCCGGTCGATCCGCGCAACGTGCTCCTCCTCCTTGGTGAGCAGCGCGCTCGCGGTGTCGAGGTCGGGGAGCTCGAGCGAGGCCAGCTGCTGCTCGCTGTCGAGCTCCGCCTGGACGAGCTCCTCCTCGAGCTGGCTCCGGCCCCGGAGGCGGCGGTCGATCTCGTCCCCGCGCAGCCGGTACAGGGCCATCGCCCTCTCGTAGGAGCGGCGCAGGTAGAACGCCACGATCGTCAGCACGAGGCCAAGGCCGAACACGGCGCCACCCAGGTAGAGGACAGTGATCGGCAGCTCATACCGGATCGGCAACGCGCCACCCTGGGAAAACGAGCCCACGGTCCAGGCGGCGGCGACCAGCGCCCCGAGCACGATCAGACCCATGGAAGCCCGTGAGATCGGGCGCCACGTCGGCTCCGGCGGGAGCTCGAAGTGGACCTCGATCTCGCCGGCGAGCGCGGCCTTGAGCTCGCGGATCGTGGAGTCCAGCTTGCGCAATCGCTCGACCGCCTGCCGCAGGACCGGCAACGGGTTCCTCGACGGGTGCGAGTCGGCGAGCCCCGCCAGCTCGTCCCGGATCTGGACGGCCTGGCGGTAGCGCTCGTAGCGGTCCTTGGCGGCATCCCGCTCGGCGAGCAACCGCTCGGCCTGGCGGGCCTTCTCGAGCATCGCGCGCCGCTCGGCGAGGCCCTTTTCCGCCTCGACCCGTCGCTCGCGGGCTCCGACCAGGGTGTCCCGGTCGCGCTCCAGTTGCGCCAGCGCGGTCTCGCCCTCCTCGACGGCCGTCGTCTCGGCCGCCACTCCGTCTTCGGCGGCCTTGACCCGGCCCGGGTTCTTCGGTCCACGGGTGGTCAGGTCGCGGATCGCCCGGTCGAGGGCCTTGCGCGCGCGGGAGGTGCCGCGGTCGGCGCCCGAGATCGACGCCTGGAGGCGGTCCCGGAGGGCGGCCTCGTCCCGGGATACCTCGGCCAGCTCGTGGTGGCGGACGCTGGCGGTCGACCGGAAGAACGCCTCGGACGGGATCCCGGTCAGCTCGGCAAGGAGCTCATCCGCGCGGGCCGGATCCGACACGACCTCACCATCGAGATCAAGGCTGACGGTCCCGCGCTGACCTTTGAACGACTTCACCAGGCGCCCGGTTCGCGTGACTCCCTCCTCGTCCTCGGTGACGAAGTCGAGCTCGATCTCGGGTCGGACGTCGTCCCCGCTGGTCCATGACTTCAGGGCATCGAGGTCGGAGTTCGAGCTGGTCACGCGGCGCGTGAACGCAAGCTCCAGGGCCCGCTGGATCGTCGACTTCCCGGCCTCGTTGGGTCCGCGCACCACGGTCAGCCCGGGCGCGAGCACGATCTCGCGGTCGTCGTGCTGGCGGATACCGCGCAGCCGAAGGCGGCCGATCCTCACAGGCTCACCTCGTGACCGGCGAGGAGCAGCCGCCCCAGCCGCAGGACGTCGCGCAGCTCGGCGGCCTCTTCGGCTCGATCCGCCGCCTCGAGCTCAGCGACCCGCGCTTCCGTATCCCGGATGAACGCGCCGGCGATCGTGTCCGGTGGCGGCAACGTCCCTTCGGTCAACGGCGGCATCGAATGGTCTCGCACGCGTACGCGAAGGAATGAGGACCGAAGGTGCTCCTCGAGCTCATCGATGTGCAGGTCGAGGTCGTCGGGCCGAACGCCGATGATCCGGGCGTCGAGGACCAGGTCCGGATTCGCCTTCGCCGTCAGCCGCTCCACGAGAGCCGGCTGGCTGCCGATCGAAGCTGCATCGATCTCCAGGGACTCGAACGAGGTCCGGCCCACGCGCCGGCCCTCGACCTTGACCGAGCGCGGGTCCTTGGAATCGTCCAGCGTCACGAGCAACACCGAGCCGGCTCCGGCCTGATCGATCGCGGTCGGTTCCGGGGCGCCGGCATAGGCATACGACACCTTGCCCGACTTGCCCTGTTGGGTCGAGTGCCAGTGACCGAGCGCCAGGTAGTCCAGGCCGGTCGATCCGATCTCGTCGGCGCTGACCACGACATCGTCGCCATCGGTCTTGCCGGGGATCGCGATCGCCGCATGGACGAGGCCGATGTGCCAGGTGGCGCGCGTGTCATCGGCGACCCGGAGGTCGAGGAGGGGGCTGTGCGGCGCCCGTTTGGTGGAGAACACGCGGCCGTGGACGACGACGTCGCAGGTCTCGAGATGGGCGTCCGGACGACTCGGCGTGAGGATCGTCACCCAGTCCTCGCCGGGCGGGTTGCCGGCCATCCGCGGCAGGTCATACGCGCGGAAGATGGACGCCCGGTCATAGACGTCGTGGGTGCCCGGGATGATGACACTGCGGATCCCGGCCTCTCGCAGGCGACTGATCTCCATCGCCACGCGCTCCACGCTACGCCGCGGCTGGGTGTTCGAGTCGAACAGGTCGCCGGCCACCAGGAACAGGTCGACCTTCTCGGCAATCGCCAGGTCCACCGACGAGCGGAAGGCCGCGAACTGGCGCTCGCGAAGCACTGACGCCTGGTCGCCCAGGGCCGCGTGTCGCGCCCCGATGTGGACGTCGGCGGTATGGACCAGTCGGAGCATCCGGTAGCGGGTCGCCTCCCTCTCGGGGCGTCATCCGGACGACGCCGCGGGAACGGCCGCACCGGGCCCGTACGGGCCGCCCGGGCGGCTGTCGGACCTGGCGCGAGCGAGGAGCCCCCGAAGCCCTCGCTCGCCACCCCGGATGGTCGGCCGACATTGTGACAGGTCGGATGTCACGACGAGGCGTGGTGCCTCGCCGAACGACCTCGTGGCGCAGGGTAGCGGCGTCCGGCGACGGCCGTGCCGATACCTGCAGGGCCGGTCCCGACGCCTGCAAGGCCGGCGCAGGAGATGTTGTGTATGCTGCGGGTCAGGTTCAATTTCACCGGTGCGCCCCGAAACAGGGCTCCGACAAACGGCACCTTGGGTCGCGCGGCCCCGGCTCCCTCTCCCGGCTTCGCTCGTCCCGACCGCCGAATCGGTTGTCCGTGGACGCACCTCGGAGTCCAGGCCCGGGAGGAGCACGTGACCTACGTCGATCGAACCCTCAATTGTGTCGACTGTGGAGTGGAGTTCATCCATTCGGCGGCCGACCAGGAGTTCTACGCCCAGCGAGGGTTCGCCTCGGACCCCAAGCGATGCGCCAGTTGCCGTGCCAGCCGGCGGGCAGCCCGCGACAACGGGTACGACTACCGCGACATCGGCGGCCCGCGCGGGTACGAGCGCGGCGACGATCGTCCATCGCGCGAGTACTTCGCCGCGATCTGCTCGTCCTGTGGCAACCAGGCCCAGGTGCCGTTCAAGCCCCGGATGGACAAGCCCGTCTACTGCTCGGACTGCTTCCGGACGATCAAGCCCGACTGACCCGGGCGCGCGGTTGACTGGGCGCTATCCGCCGTCCTCGTTCGGCTGATCCGCGCCCCCATCCGGCAGCTCGAGAAGCCGGAACACCTCGCCATTCCGGTACCGCTCGCGTCGCCGACCCCGCCACACGGTGACGCGGGCCTGGCCGTGGACCTGCCACGAGCCGTCCCGTCCGACGATCGCGGTGGCCTCGTCGATTCCGAGCACGACCGCACCGCGCGGAGCCTGGAGTGCCATGAGCGCGGTCACCGGCTCCGGCCACGCGTCGTAGTGGGGAAGGACGACGATCTCGGGAAGGAGCCCGAGTCCCTGTCGCCATCGAAGGGGCCACGGGAGCATCCAGCGACGAAGGTCGGCCTGGCGGCCGGCAAGGACCATCGCGCCGGCCGAGCAGCCGGCCACCACGGCCCCCCGCGCGTGGGCATCCGCCACCGCGCGCCCGACCGCCGTGCCTCCGAGCACCGACATCAGATGTCTCGGCTTGCCACCCGACAGGTAGACGAGATCGGCTTCGCCGATCGCCTGGCAGGACGCCGCATCGTCTGCGCCCGTCCGCTCTCGGACGAGAACCGGCTCCACCTCGGCGCCCAGTCGCGCGAAGTGCTCAGACCCCATCGCGGCCCAGCGAAGGAACACCTCCTCGCCGTCCGGGTACGACGCGGTGGGCAGGATTGCCACGCGCGGGCGACGCCGACCCGTCGCCTCCAGCAGCCCGCGGTCGAACTCGTCCATCGTGGACAGGAACTCTCCGGCGCCGACGAGCGCCACGGGACCCGCCATCGTGGCCGAGAGTGTACGCAAGGCGCGGTGAACACGACCGCAGGCGACCGGGGTGACATCGACCGAGCCTCGGCGACCTACACTGAGCGCTCGTGAACAGCACCCAACGCTGGACCCTCGTCGCGGCGATCCTGGGCAGCGCGATCGTGTTCCTGGACGGAACGATCGTCAATGTCGCGTTGCCGATCATTGGGCGCCAGCTGCCGGCGACATTCCTGAGCCAGCTGGAAGCCCAGACCTACGTGGTCAGCGGGTACATCGCAACCCTGGCCGCCCTGCTGGTGCTTGCGGGCGCCCTGGCCGACTTCTATGGCCGCCGACGGGTGTTCCTCATCGGGCTGGCCGGATTCGGCATGACCTCGATCCTGTGCGGCATCGCGCCCACGATGGAGATCCTTGTCATCACACGCGTCCTCCAGGGAGCCGCCGGGGCTCTCCTCGTCCCGGGCTCGCTGTCGATCATCACGGCCACGTTCGACGGACCCGCCCGCGGCCGGGCCTTCGGGATCTGGGCCGCAGCCACGTCCGCTACGACGACGCTCGGGCCACCGATCGGTGGCATCCTGGTGGAGGCCGTTTCCTGGCGATCCGCGTTCCTGATCAACGGCCCGCTGGTGCTGATCGCGCTCTATGCCACGGTCCGCTACATGCGCGAGTCGCGTGACGAGGACGCGTCGCCCCATTTCGACTGGCTCGGCGCGTTCGCCGCGGTCCTCGGGATCGGCGGCCTTGCGTTCGGCGCGATCCGTGGCCAGGACCGCCAGTGGCAGGACCCGATCGCCTTCGTGGCCCTCGCCGTGGGCGCGGTGGCCACCCTGGCGTTCGTGGTCCTGATGGCCAGGCGACCGTATCCGTTGATCCCGCTGTCCCTGTTCCGCTCGCGGGGCTTCGCGACGATCAACCTGTCGACCCTGCTCATCTACGGTGCGCTGTACACCACGTTCACGTTCCAGGCGCTGTTCCTCCAGGGCGTGCTCGGCTACTCGCCGCTTGGTAGTGCGATCACCGGACTCCCGGTGGGCATCCTGCTCACCGTCCTGTCCACGCGCGCGGGATCGTTGGCCGGAAGGATCGGAGCGCGCCCGTTCCTGACCATCGGCCCGCTCCTCATGGCGGTCGGCCTCGCATGGTTCGGCCGGATCCCGGCGTCGAGCGCGCCCTGGGCCGCCGACATGGACACGCCGGCCAGCCTGATCCCGCCGGTGGACGTGTTCGTGGACGTGCTGCCGGCGATTCTCCTGTTCGGGATCGGGATCTCGCTCGTCGTGGCGCCCCTGACGAGCACGCTGATGAGCTCGGTTCCAGTCCGCAATGCCGGGATCGCGTCCGCGATCAACAACGCGATCTCGCGCGTGGGCTATCCACTCCTGGCCGCGGTGATCTTCATCGTCGTGTCCGGGAGCTTCTATGCGCGCCTGGCTGCGCTGGTCCCGGGTGTGGACCCCGCGTCCCCGGAGCTGCGGACCCAGGTCCAGCCGCTCAATCCTCCGGCGGACGACGCGCCCCCGGAGATCCGGACGGCGGCGACCGTGGCGTCCACGGACGCCTTCCACCTTGCCGCGCTGGTCGGGGCGGGGCTGCTGATCATGGGTGCCGCCGTCAACTGGGTGGGCCTGGGAGGGAGGCCCGAGGCAGAGGCCGAACGCCCGGGAGCAGCCGAGCCGGCGGTCCCGGCGGGCTGAGATTTCGGCGACAGACCCCGTCGTTCCGAGCGCAACCGGTTTGCGCCGCAGCGTCCGCTTCTGGTAGCGTTCGCGCGTCGTCGTACGCCCGTTCCCAGCGGGCATCGGCCGCGCACCGAGAGCCCCCAGCTCGATATCGCGACCCGGGACGGTTCCCCAGCTTGCTTGCGTCAGTGCCGGCGCAAGGCCGTCCGCCCCAGGAGACCGTATTGCTGAACGCATCGGTCGGTATGCAACGCGTCAGGGACCGTCTGCGACTGACCTTCGTGAGCCAAGCGGCTCAGCCCGCCAGCCCCGACCGCCTCTCCGTCACCGCCCAAGGGCTGAGAAACCGACTCGGCTCGATCGCTCATGCGATCGCGGTTCGACCTCGCCTGCCGCTGCCTGCGGCGCGATCGATCGGTCGATCGAGGCGGATCGACCAGGCCACACCCGGCCTCGGTCCACGCACGCTCGGCGCCCACCCGCGGGTGGCAATCCGGAGCCGCGTCCCGGCCGCACATCGACTCTCCCGGAGGCCCACCACGGCGGCCGCGTTCGTGGCCCGCCTGCGGCACGGCCTCGGGTCCGAGGGCGCCCTTCCGGTCGCGGTCGCCGGGATCGTCCTGTTCGCAAGCATCGTCAGCAGCGGTAACCCGAGCGGTATCCCCGGCGGGCCCGTTGGCGGCCCATCCGGCAGTGGCACCGAGCCGCGAGTCGCGGTCGGCGGGTTCTCCGGCATCCGGGATGACGCCGACACGACGGCATCGGCCGATGGCGTCGGCGGACCACAGGCTGACGGCGACCTGTCCGACGAGGAGGTGGCGCGCTTCCTCCAGGAGCTGGGCCCGGAGGCCCGGGCCCTGACCGAGGAGCCTGTCTCGGGATCCGCGAACGCGGCGCCGATCATCGACGGCCCATTCCTCGACGACGGCACCCTGGTCAAGCCGATCGCCGTGGACACCTCCGTCGCCGACGGGAGCGGGCTCTTGCGCCGCTACCGGGTGCGATCGGGCGACACCCTGTCCGGGATCGCCTCGCGCTTCGACGTCGGGATGATGACGATCTGGTGGGCGAACCGGCTCCACTCCAAGGACGACCTGCGGGTGGGCCAGGTCCTTCGGGTCCCCACCGTGGACGGGCTCGTGGTCACGGTCCGGGAAGGCCAGACGCTGACCTCGCTCGCCAAGGCCAACCACGTCAAGGCGAGCGCGATCTTCGAGCTCAACGGGCTGACCGACGAAACGCTGGTCATGGGCCAGACGCTGGTCATCCCCGGTGCCAGGGGCGCGGCGATCAAGACCCCGCGGCCCACGCCGCGGGCCACGCCGACGCGGCCGCGCTCGAGTGGGTCGGTGCGACCGCCAAGCCACTACGGCGGCGGCGCTTTCTCGTGGCCGGTTTCCGGCGGCAACAACTACATCAGCCAGTACTTCCACTACGGGCACTACGCGATCGACATCGCGGCCGACTACGGCTCGCGCGTCCGCTCGGCCGCTTCGGGGACGGTCGTGTTCGCGGGCTACCGGTCGAACGGTGGCGGCTACCAGGTCTGGATCGCCCACGGCTCCGGCCTGTACACGACGTACAACCACATGTCGGCGATCTCGGTCGGGCGTGGCCAGGATGTCGGCCGCGGCGACTCGGTTGGCCGGGTGGGTTGCTCGGGCAACTGCTCGGGGCCGCACCTCCACTTCGAGGTCTGGCGCGGCTACCCCTGGGACGGCGGCTCGTACCGGGTCAACCCGCTGATCTACTACTAGCGGGGAGCGCCGGATTCGGCGACGGCCGGCTCGGTGGTGCGGGCCGAATCGGCGGCCAGCTGCCTGACCCGTGCCACACTGAGCACGCATGTTCCTCGACCTGGTCAAGATCTGGGTCCGGGCCGGTGATGGTGGCGACGGCGCGGCAACCTTCCGCCGCGAGGCACACGTTCCACGCGGAGGGCCCGACGGCGGCGACGGGGGCCGCGGCGGCTCGGTGACCCTGCGGGTGGATGCCGGCCAGACGACGCTCCGGGACTTCCGCTTCAAGCACCACTTCCGGGCGACGGCAGGGGGTCGTGGCGAGCGATCGAAACGCCACGGGCGCGCCGGCGACGACCTCGAGCTCGCCGTGCCGCCGGGAACCGCGATCATCGACGACGCGACCGGGGACCTGCTCGCCGACCTGGTCGCGGTCGGCCAGACGGCCGTCGTCGCGCGCGGCGGTCGCGGTGGGCTGGGCAACGTCCATTTCGCGACGGCGACCCATCGCACGCCACGCCACGCACAGAAGGGCGAGCCAGGCGAGGAACGCTGGCTTCGTCTCGAGCTTCGGCTCATCGCCGACATCGGTCTCGTGGGCCTCCCGAACGCCGGCAAGTCCACCCTCCTGGCGGCGCTCACCGCGGCTCGCCCGAAGATCGCGGACTATCCGTTCACCACCCTCGAACCCAATCTCGGCGTCATGGATCTCGGCATGGACGATGGGCGGCGACCCACGATCGCCGATGTCCCCGGGCTGATCGAGGGGGCGTCGAGCGGCGCCGGGCTCGGCCATGCGTTCCTCCGCCACGTCGAGCGGACCCGGCTGCTCGTCCACGTGGTCGACGGTTCGGCACGCGATCCGGACTGGGACTACGGGGTCATCCGCGACGAGCTGCGCGCCCACGACCCGGCGCTCCTCGAGCGACCGATGCTGGTCGCCTTCAACAAGATCGACCTGCCCGCCGCGGCCGAAGCGTGGCCGGCGTTCGAGCGTGCGCGGGCGGCGGAACGGACCGAGGCCGTCGCCCTGTCGGCAGCCACCGGCATGGGCCTGTCCGACATCCAGAACCGCCTCGCCCTCCTGCTCCCATCCGCCGACGAGCTGGCCGCGGAACCCGAGCCGGCCGGTGTCGTCGTCCATCGCATCGATCCGCTCGCAGAACGCTTCGTGGTCGAACGCGAGGACGGCGGCTATCGGGTCCGCGGGCGACGAATCGAACGGATCGCCGCCCAGACGAACTTCGACATCGAGGAGTCGGCCGAACGATTCCAGCGCGATCTCGCGCGGCTGGGGATCGAGGACGAGCTGCGCAAGGCCGGAGTCCGGCCGGGCGACACCGTCCGGATCGGCGGGACCGAGCTGGAGTGGGAGGCCGGCCCGTGGGAGGAGCGCTGAGCGCACCGCGGCCGGTCGCCCCCGGATCGTTGGGTGTGCTGGGTGGCACGTTCGACCCGGTTCATCTCGGTCATCTCGCACTCGCCGAGGAAGCTCGCGAGGCGCTCGGACTTGAGCGGGTCATGTTCGTCCCCGCCGCCGTGCCGCCGCACAAGCAGGGGATCCCGATGACGGCGGCCGCGGATCGCGCCGCGATGGTCGAGCTGGCGATCGCCGACAACCCGGCATTCGGGACCAGCCGGATCGAGCTCGAGCGTACCGGGCCGTCGTACACGGTGGACACGCTGGAGGCGATTCACGACACCGGCGTGGATCTCTGGCTGATCCTGTCCGCCGAGACATACCGTGAATTCGACACCTGGCGGCGGCCGGAGCGAATCCTCGAGCTCGCCCGGGTGGCCGTCGCTCCACGCGATGGGTACGAGCTCCCCGGGGGAGCGGGCGCCGGCTCGACAGCGGCCCGGGTGACGTTCCTGGACGGGCCGCGACTCCGCGTCTCGGCGAGCGAGATCCGAGGGCGCGTGGCGGCCGGTCGATCGATCCGCTACCTCGTGCCCCCGGCCGTCCGACGGTACATCGCCGACCACGATCTCTATCGGGCGACCACCGACCCGGCGACGAAACCGTCCGACGCGGGCATCATGGAGGACAACGTGACGAGGACGAGCGCATCGTGACCACGCCCGACGCCGCAGGCGCGGCGACCCCCCGTCCGGACGGCCTGCCGGCCCGCGCCGAGCCCGCACCCGATACGGGACGCTCGCCGCTCGAGCTCGCGCGCCGCGTTGTGGAGCTTGCCGAGGACAAGAAGGCGGCCGACATCGTGCTCCTCGACCTCGCCGCGCTGACGACGCTCGCCGACCATTTCGTCATCTGTTCGGGTGGCTCGGAGCGGCAGCTCGACGCGATCGCCGACGGGATCGTGGAGGGCTTGCGAGCGGACGGCGTGCGGCCGCTGGGTCGCGAGGGCGTCGCTGCCTCGCACTGGGTGCTGCTCGACTTCGGATCCGTGATCGTGCACGTGTTCACGCCCCCGGAACGGGACTTCTACCAGCTCGAGCGGCACTGGGCACAGGCGAAGACCATCCTCCGCGTGCAGTAGGGGAATCGACCCCCGGTACTTCCGGGTGCGGTACGAGCGGGTCATGTCGGGCGGGACCTGCGGTTCCCTAGCATCCGGGCAGGTAGACGGCTCGATCGCCGTCCCGATCCTGCCCAGGAGACACCGGTCGATGTCTCGCCTCCGCGAGCGATGCCCCGCCTGCAACCGCCGCCTCATCATCACGCGCTTTGACACCACGTTCCGGCTCTCGGACCGGAGCGAGCGGTTGTGCTTCGGCATCCCCGGTGGCCTGTGCGAAGACTGCCTCCAGCTGTACATCGATCCCGACCTGATCGAGCTGCTCGACCTGGGCGAGGCCCGGTGCGTGTTCGCGATCGAATCCGATGTCGTCGTGCAGGAGCAGGCCTGGTCGAGCGCCGACTGACGGCGTTCCAGGCTCGGCGCCGAGCGTCCCGATCCGGATCGGGTCAGGCGCGCGTCAACCGCTCCACGATCCACAGCCCAAACGCCATCCGGTGCTGGGCATCGCCGACGCCTGAGCCCGGCTCGCCACGGAGCGAGGCATCGAGGTCGATCAGTCCCTCGAGAGCCTCGGTGAGCTCGCCGACGCTCCACATCCGGGCCTGCTCGGCGACCTTCTCCGCCCGAAACGGGACGAGGTTCATCGACCGCACGAGGGACGCAGCGGTCTCGCCCCGTGCCATCCGGTCCGCGGCCTCGATCAGCTCGCGAAGGCGACGGTGGAGCATCGCGATCAGGACCGGTTCCGGTCTGCCCTCATCGAGGTGGCGCTCCAGGAGCTCGATCGCCTGACGGGTCCGGCGCATCCCGACCGCGTCGGTGAGGGCGAAGATCGAGCTCGGGATCGCTTCCGGCGCCAATGCCCTGACGTCGTCCGCCGTGACGGGCCCCTCGGGTCGATAGAGGGCGAGCTTGTCCAGCTCCATCGCGGCCAGCCGAGTCTGGTGACCGCGGTCGGCGTCCACCTCCTGGACGAAGGCGCCGATCCGGCCCGCGAGCTCCCGCGCCGCGCCCGCGCCGAGCCTCAGGGCACGCGCTCGCGCTTCCGCCTCGATCCAGGCCGTGAGCGCGCCGGCCCGCAGGCCCTTGAACTCCTGGACCACGCCCCCGTGGGCCCTGACCGCGTCGACGACCGGCCTGTGGGGAGGCGCCTTGAGCCCCGATTTCGTGGACTCCACGATCACCAGGGCGTTGCCCGGCGCGAGTGTCGCCATCGCGCCCAGCAGCGCGTCCCGGTCCTCGGCCTTCTTCACCAGGGGCCCGACGCCGGTCACGATGGCCAGCGTTCCGCCGCCGAACAGGACCGGCGTCGCAAGGCGTTCGGTCAGTCGCGCGACGAGGACGGCAGGAAGGGCGTCGGAACCCCGGATCGACCAGCGCTCCAGCGGCATCCCGGTATCGGCCTCGAGCGCCTGGGCGAAGGCGGTCACCGTTCGCTCGGCCCGCAAGTCGTCGTCGCCCCACAGGAATGCGAGGGCCGGAGCGGTCACCGATCGGCCGCTCGTGCGGCTCGAAGGGCTCGATCCGTCCAGCGCAGCCGTCCGACCTCGCCCGCACGCACCCCGGCCAATCCACACACGTGGTGCTCCAGGACTGCGGCCCGTTCCCTGAGCCGATCGATCGAGCTGGACGGATACCGTCGACGCCACGAGGCGAACCGCGCGTCGAGGGGACCGAGTCGCTGGCCCACCCGCTTGTCGGCGTAGGCGACGATCGCCCCCTCGGGCGAGGATGTGGTGAGCCGGGTCAGGGTCGCCGGGTCGGCGAGTCGCGTGACCGGGTGATCGATCACGACGGCACCCAGCTCCCGATGGCCCATTGCCTCGAGCCACGCCGCGGATCCCGTCCCGTGCGGACGCTGCCTGAGCGGATGGCCGGCAGGGAGCAGCTTGTCGGCGTCGTGGAGGAGCGCGGCCGCCTCGACCACGCGCCGGTCGAGCGTGACTCCGCGAGATGCTGCGTGCCGGGCGATCCAGGCGGCCACCTCGGCGACCCCTCGTGCGTGCCGCAGCGCCCAGGGTGCCGGCCGGAGGGAGAGCAGAAGGCTGGCGGCCTCCACCCGCCCGGGCGCGCTCATCGACTCGATGGTACCCGAGGCCCGCACGTGTCCCGATCTCGCTCGCGGCGGCCGGCGACTCGACAGCGACACCGGGCGTCGGCTCCGAACGCGCCGCCTGCCGCACGACGGCGACGGGAACCGCGCACACGAACGCGGGCAGGCCCGGCGCCGCTCCGGCGGACAGGGGCAGCCTCGGGCCCGACGAAACGGGCGCGCTCGTCGTCTCCGGGCCGCTGGAGCGAACACGGACCCGATCGGCAGTGAGCGTGACCTCCACCGTGCCGTCCGTGTCGGTGCGGAACGTTCTGGCGCCGCGCTCGCGCAGCCGGGCGATCGTGGCCGGGGCCGGATGTCCGTACGGGTTGCCCCTGCCGGCAGACACGACCGCGACCGCTGGCCGCACGGCGTCCAGGAATGGTCCCGTCGACGAGGTGCGGCTCCCGTGGTGGGCCACCTTCAGGAGGTCGACACCCGGCAGGCCACCGCGGACGAGAGCCGGGTCGATCGCCTCCTCGACGTCGCCGGCGAGCAGAAACCGGCGCCCGGCGACCTGGCCGAGGAACACGATCGAGACGTTGTTGATGCCGGTGCCGGTGTCGGCCGGCGTGGCCGGCACGGAGCCCGGATTCGGCCACAGGACGTCGAGCCGGATGTCGTCCAGCTGCAGCCGATCGCCGGTCGCGAGGGTTGCCCGGGAGAGCGGCCTTCCGGCGAGGACCGCGAGCCAGGCGCCGTACCCGGGACCCGGCCCCTGCATCCCGGGCTCGAAGACCCGTTCCACCCGGTACCGCTCGAGGAGGAGTGGCAGGCCGGCGACGTGGTCTTCGTGCGGGTGCGTGAGCACGATCGCATGGAGGCGGCGGTCCCACGGCGCGAATCGCTCATCGAGCGCCCGCAGGAGACGATCTGGGTCCGGGCCGCCGTCGACGAGCAGCCTGCCGCCACGGCCGCCCTCGACGAGGACCGCGTCACCCTGCCCCACATCGAGCACGACCACCCGCGCCGTCCCGTCGGGGCGGCGGACGAGCGCGAGGCCAGCGGCAGCTACGAGCACGGCCAGACCGCCGGCGAGGTAGCGCGCCCGCTTCGGCGCCGATGGGTTGCGGATGGCGGCCGTGATCACCAGAGGATCTGCCCTCGTTCGACCGCGCCTCACCAGCGAGGCGGCGCCGATTCCGGCCACCGCGACCGCGGCTGCTACGAGGTTGGCCGGTGGATCAAGGCCGACGCTCGCGAACGGGACGCTCGCGACCCAGTCGGCCGCCGCGATCATCAGCCCCAGCGACAGCCAGGCAGGGAACGACACCAGCGCGCCGAGCGCCACCGGGAGCCCGGCGGCGACCAACCAGCCCGCGACCAACGCGACGAGCCCGGCCGCCATCGCCGGGGCGACGAGCGGGACGACGATGAGGTTGATCGCGGGCGCGACGATCGCCAGCCGTCCGAACGAGGCGAGCACGACCGGCAGCGTGGCCACCTGGGCTGCGAGCGACACCCCGAGGCTCTCGGTGAGCCAGCCCGGGAGTCGCTGCCCTGTCCTCCGGTCGAGAGCCTCGGCGAGCGGCGAGCCCCACGCCAGCAGCCCCGCCGTCGCCAGCGACGATAGCTGGAAGCCAGCATCGCGCACGAGGTCGGGATCGATCAGAAGCAGGATGGTCGCGGCCCAACCCAGCGCCGCCGCTGCCCGTCCCGCGCGACCGCTCTCCCGAGCAAGGAGCACCACGCCGGCCATGGCCGCGGCCCGGACGACCGAAGCGGATGCACCCGCGAACGCGACGTAGAGCCCGATCGCCATCGTCGTCGCGATCGAGCGTCTCCGGCGTGACAGTCTGCCGGCGAGTGCCGCGACCGAAGCGGCCACGATCGCGATGTTCCAGCCGGAGATTGCCACCACGTGGCTGACCCCGGCGGTCGTGAAGTCTGCGGCGAGCTCACGGTCCACGCGATCCCGGAGCCCGATCAGGATCCCTGCGGCCAGGCCCGCGTGCGGCTCGGGAAGGACGCGCGCCAGGGCATCGGCTGCACCGCGCCGCAGCCCCTCGACCAGGCCGCCGGCGCTCGTCGGGTTGCCGACGACGCGGAGGACCCGTGAACGGAGCGTGCCCGTCACACCCGTCCGCCGGAGGTAGGCGCCATAGTCGTCTTCCGGTGGCGGACGGATCGCGCCCTCGACCTCGACCCGCTGTCCCGGGCTGACTGGCGGATAGCGCGGAAGCGCGGCCGCGATCCGGGTCCCTGCCGGCGCCTCGAGCACGAGGGTCGCGACCTGCTCGCCCCGCCGCGGCGATCCGACCGACTCCACAGCCGCCGTCCGGGTCCCGTCACCCTCGGGCACCGGACCCGCGTCGACGGGCGGAGGCCCAACGACCAGGCGGACTGCGATCGCCAGGGCTCCGATCGCCGTGACGATCCCGCGCGCCGGCCGACGCCGCGCCAGCGACAGCGCAACCCAGGCGGCGACGACCGCAGCCGATGACGCGATCCCCGCCGCGCCACCCAGCTCGAGGCCACTCAGTGCGGACAGGGCGGCTCCGATCGCCAGCCACCCGCTGGACGGCATCGGGAGCTCAGCGAACCGTGATCAGCTCGGCGAGATCGGCGAACGTCTTCTCGCCCACGAGCTTGCGTCCGCGAAGCTCGTCGACCGCGTTGAACGGCTGCTCCTCACGCGCGGCGATGATCTTGGCCGCGGTGACGGGACCGATCCCGGGCAGCGTCTCCAGCTCGGCCTGGGATGCCGAGTTCAGGTCGATCAGCCCACCCGACGAGCCGCCCTTCGGCCCGGGCACCGATTCCCCGGCAGGATCGTCGCGCGAGGGTACGACGACTCGATCGCCGTCGCCGACGACCGCGGCGAGGTTGAGCTCGCGCTCGGCACGCCCGGTATCCACCCGCGGGCCGTACCCACCGGCGCGTTCGATCGCCTCGCCCAGCCGCGTTCCCGACGGCAACCGATACACGCCGGGATGGGCCACGGCGCCCGTGACCTCGACCACGACGTCCGGCCCGCCGATCGTCGAACTCCGCTCGCCCGACGCGCCACCGGTTGCGACCTCGACGCCACCCTCGACGTTCAGCCCGCCACCTCCGGACGCGATCAGGGCAAACGTCCCGACCGCGAACACCCCCGAGACGGCCAGGGCCGCGAACGCCAGCCACGAGCCACCGAGCTGTCCGGGCTGGCCGGCCGGCAACGCGGGGTCCCGAGGCCCGCCGGCAGCCGTGGCGGGATCCGGGTCGAGCGCACGCCATGGCGAGGCAGAGCGATCCATCGAGCCTCCACCGGCGGGCAGGGGCGGCGGCGGAACGCCATCGATCGCAACCAACGTCCCGTCGCCTCGGGGCACTACGACGCGACGGGACGTCGACCTTCACCCTAGCGAAGAACGGTTAGCTGCCACTTACCGGCGGGGTGGCACCCGGTGACTCAACGCACCGGCCGACCGCGGTCGGCCTCAGGCGGCCTCGATGTGCGTCGAGATCTGGCCCGTGAAGTCCTTGGCCAGACGCCCGGTTGCGGCGGGAACCTCGAGCTCCGGGAACTCGATCCCCTCGTCGTGCGCCTCGACCGCCCAATCCATGAGCTCGCGGTTGACGATCAGGGTCTCCACGTGACGCTGCTGGACGGCGCGGCCGACGACGAACTCGATCGTGGCATCGGTGAGGGGCACCATCGCCTTGCGGCGGCGCAACCCTTCCAGGGGATCCGAGCCGGGCACGGCGTGAAATTGTCCATGGACGAGATACGGACCTAGCTGGAGGACCACGCTGTGCTGTCGCGTCCGCTTCCGTCGACCGGGGTTCCCGCGCGGACCGGCGGCGTGCACGAGGAACAGCTCGTCCCGCTGAAGCTCAACCTCGGGAAGCTCGTACGCGTGGCCGTCGGTGAGGCTGTCGGCGACGACATCGGTGATCCGGTACCGCTCCTGGGAGTTGAGCAGATCTGTCAGCCGCTCGGTCGGCAGCGCGACCCGCGCCACGACGATGCAGTCCTCGCCGTAGGCAACGAACTCGACGTCCGGGTACGCGACCGGCAACGCCTCGCTCTCGCGTGCGGGTGCGGCATCGAATGTCGACGAGTGCTGGAACGTGAACATGGAGGCCACCCTAGAGCCCTCCGGACCGCACTACACTCACCCAGGAGGCCCACGTCCGCACAGGACCTCGGTACTCCCCAGCGAACCGCCTCAGGCGTGTCCGCGATCGCGGAGGTGCTCGAGCACGAACTCCCGGAGCGGGCGAACTCCGAGTCGGATCAGATTCGGATCCGAGAGCGGCGCCGCGATATCGCATCGGGGGTGAACGAATCGCGGCGGCCGCACTGGGCCCTTGCGGGGTGGCCGCCAGCCGTAGCCGACCACCGGGTCGTCGAGCGTCAGGTACGCGTCACAGACCGCACAGACGAGCGGCGTTCGCTCCATGAGGGCATTGTCGTCCGATCAGTAGGCAGGGTACCTGGCATTCGCACGACCGCCCGGCAGCCGCTCGACGGACCCTTGGTTGACGCGGGGCTCGCCGGCCTCCTCGCTCGCGCTGGCGCGACCGTGGGTGCCGGCGAGCCCCGGGGATCGCTCCGGGAGCCGATCCGGGGCGACCGGGGATGTTCGACCATCATGTCCCTGACTGAACACGCGCTTGGGCACCTGGACCCTCCCCTCGCGGCCTGAGATTCCCGCCGCCCGTGCGACGCCCGCGCGGAAACGCGTGGCGCCGACGCCCCACCATCGT
>DATBLH010000098.1:0-8130 GCA_036555445.1 Candidatus Limnocylindrales bacterium | reverse complement strand
TCCGAGAACGTGAGCCGCCAGTCGACCGCCTCGGAGAGCTCGGCGGCGACATCGAACGTGTCCTTCGACCCGTCGGCGTTCGGCGAGAACGCGCCGGTGCCATCCTCGAGGTCCCACAGATTCGGACCACGGCTGTCGCGCGGGACCAGCGAGCTGCCCAGCACGTAGCCGGACTCGCTGCCGTCGAGGGTCTCGACGGCGTACGTGGTCGTCGTCCCCACCCGTCCGGTGACTCGGAGCGCGGTATCGGGATCCAGGTGTCCGAGCGGGGTCGTCATCGCGGCATCCGCGTGGAGGTCGGCGCCGGCGGGACCGACGGAAGCGGCACCGGGGACCACGAGCGACGTGGGATCGACATCGGTCGCGGCGTACGTCGCACCCGTGATCTCCGTGGTCGTGGTCTCGAGATCGCCCGCGATCGAGCGGTAGAAGCCGCGGGTCGGCTGGTCGGGGTCCATCCGGACGACGTTCCCGGGGCGGCGCACCGATCCGAAGCTGAACACGTTGTCGTTGAACGTGGGCGCGGCCTGCCACAGCTCGTCCAGCGTCTGACGGGTCGTGAACAGCGCGCGGATGTAGTAGATCGCGCTTTCGTGACCGCCGGCGATCACGCCGTCGGCGCCCGCCTTGAGGAAGGCCGAGGCGTAGTTGTCGGCGCGCTGCTTGGCCACCGCGACCGAGGGCTCGGGGTTGCCGGGCTCGGAGTTGCCTGCCGCATAGCACAGGTTGTGGAGCAGCACGACGGCGTGGGGGGCGAAGCGGAGGTCGTCGATGTACGGCTCGCCGTAGTACCTGTTGTTGTTGTCGCCATGACCGGCGCTCGCGTTGAGTCCGAAGCCGTCCTTGGTCGTGTAGGCCGGGTCGTAGGTGTACGGGCTCGGCCACCCGTTGCCGTGGCCGTGATAGATCACGATCGCGGCACCGGTCACCGCGGTCTTGACGCTCGCCCAGGTCGCGTTCGGGCTGTAGACGCGGACGACGTTGTCCGTGTACTTCCGGGCCTCGGCGTACTCGGCATTCGCGTAGTCGCGATAGCGATCCGTGGCGCCGTGCGTGGCGCCGACGACGATCACGACCTTGGGGCCGGTCGCCGCGTGGACGGGCGATGGCGCGGCATACGTGCCCAGGACGGAGACGAGGGCGACGAGGAGCGCGACGGCAGACTTCCGCATGGGACGAGCGTGGATGCCCGATGGCAATGGCTCAATCGCGGGATGGTCCCGCGGCGACTGGTCTTTAGGTCCCGCTCACGCGTCCAGCGTTGCGACCAGCTCCGCGAGCGGCGGGTTGGACCGATCGCGCTCCGACAGGATGGGTCGCCCGTCCGCCGTGGCCTCGACGGCCGGCCACGGAACACCGACCGCAGGGTCGTCCCAGGCAAAGCCCAGCTCGTCGGACCCGTCGTACTCGTTCGTGACGAGGTACAGCATCTCGAGCCGCTCGAGGGCGAGGAACCCGTGGGCGACGCCGGCGGGGATCACCACCCAGTCGTCGGCCGCGAGCTCCCGGGTCTCGACGAGCGGACGTGGTCCGGTGCGGTCGAGGAGCGGCCGCACGTCGACCAGCGAAACGAACGCCCGGCCCGAGGCGACGATCCAGTAGTCGAGCTGACGCCGGTGGTAGTGGAGGCCACGCAGGACTCCGGGCGCGGACGTCGACAGGTTCGCCTGGACGAAGCGGCCCTCGACGAGCTCGAACACGCTGGCCCGCCACAGCTCGCGGAAGGCGCCGCGCTCGTCTGCATGGCGGGCGACGGCGCCGTACCGGACGCCCTGGAGCTGCGATCCGGGCCGGGTCAGGTCGCTCACGGGGCGGCCACCGGGAGGTAGTCGGCCAGCGCCTCCTGCCACGGCCGCATCGGCTCGCCCGATGGCAGCGGCGTCGGCTCGAGCACCGCCCACCGTGGCGGCCTGGATGGACGCTCCCAGGTCGAGGCCAGGACCTCCTCGATCTCGACCTCGACGCCGTTGAGGCGGAACCACTCGCGCGCCCAGCCGGCCCTCGAGACGCGGCCGGCGTTGATGACGTGGTGGATCCCCGATGGCGGCATGTCGTTCGCGACCAGTTCCACGATCGCCGCCGCGAGGTCGTGGGTGAACGTGGGCGACCCGGTCTCATCGCCGACGACCCGGAGCGGTGTCCCGGAAGCTCGGGCGCGCTCGGCGGCCGCCAGGATCTTCGTCGGGAAGTCCTGCCCCGGCGGTCCGTAGAGCCAGGCCGTCCGGACGATCGCCAGTCGATCCGGGTTGTCTCGGAACGCCGTCTGCGCGGCGACCTCGCCGGCCAGTTTCGAGGCACCGTACGGATTGATCGGGCCGGGCTCGTCGTCATGGCGATAGCCAGTGCCATCGGTTCGCTGGCCGTCGAACACCTCGTTGGTCGACACGACGACCAGCTCGATCCCGCGCTCCGCGCACGCGGACGCAAGGTCTCCTGTGGCGTTGCCATTGCGTCGGAAGGCGAGCTCCGGGTCCCGCGCGGCACCGTCGACGTCGGTCCACGCCGCCGCGTGGATCACGACCTCGACCCGGTCCCGATCGAGGCGGTCCGCGACGCCGGTGGAGTCGTCCAGGTCGAACTCCTTCCGGGTCCACGGGATCGGGCCGCCAGCCCCGGTGGACGGCGAATCCCCGAGGGCGGCCACGAGGGCTCGTCCGAGGCGGCCCGTCGCCCCGGTCACCGCGATCCTCAACTCGGAATCTCCCTCACGGCCGACACGTCACTCTCCAGCCGATGCAACTCTGCGCATCACCGTGGCGGCTCGGGTGAGACCCGGGCCTGCGCGCGGACCCTCGTCGCCGCGCCCCACCCGCGATGCACGGAGTTGCATCAGCCAGGAAAGGGCCACGCGGACGGCGTGCGTGAGCTCAACCTGAACCCGGGTCGGCGGCCGTCGAACCGGCGAGACGCGCGCCGTACTGCCGCTCGTAGTAGGCATCCCAGTCCCCGGACCGCTGGGCGCGCCACCAGCCCTCGTTGTCCTGGAACCAGGCAACCGTCCGCGCCAGCCCGTCCTCGAACGGCACCCGGTTGCGCCAGCCGAGAGCCCGCACTTTCGCCCCGTCCATGGCGTACCGGCGATCGTGTCCCGGCCGATCCTCGACCTGTCGCACCAGCGACCACGGCTTGCCGAGCGCATCGAGCAGCAGCCGCACGACGTCTCGGTTGGCCAGCTCGGCATCCCCGGGGATGTTGTACGTCTCTCCGGCGACCCCGTTCCGGAGCACCCAGTCCACCGCCCCGGCGTGATCCGAGACGTACAGCCAGTCCCGGCGCTGGAGCCCGTCGCCGTACAGCGGCAGCGACCGGTCCTCGAGAGCGTTGGTGATGAACAGCGGGATCAGCTTCTCGGGATGGTGGAACGGCCCGTAGGTGTTCGAACCACGGGTCACGACCGCGTCCAGGTCGTAGGTCGTCACGTACGACGAGACGAGCAACTCCCCGGCCGCCTTGGCTGCCGAGTACGGCGAGCGCGGCCGGAGCGGCGCGGACTCGTCCGCGTGACCCTCGTCGATCGAGCCGTAGACCTCGTCCGTGGACACCTGGAGGAAGCGGACCGGCCGGTCCTGGTGGCGCACGGCGTCGAGGAGGACGTGGACCCCGATCACGCCGGTCCGCAGGAACGCCTCGGGATCGAGGATCGAGCGATCGACGTGGGACTCGGCCGCGAAGTTCACGACCGCATCCACCTCACCGACGAGTGGATCGACCACCTCCGGATCCGCGATGTCGCCACGGACGAAGCGCAGCCGCGCGGCCTGATCGGGATCGGCAGAGACCGGCTCCAGGTTCGCCTCGTTGCCGGCATAGGTCAGCTTGTCGAGCACCGTGATCCGGGTGCCGTCCCCGCGCGCGAGGACGTCGCGGACGAAGCACGAGCCGATGAAGCCGGCACCGCCGGTGACGAGGAGATGTGGTGCCTCGGGGAGAGCCATCGCGCTCAGCCGACCGGTCGCTCCACCGGCGGCGCGAGCAGACCTTCGGTGTCGTCATCGCGAGCGAGCTCGGCCGCGCGCAGCAGCGACGGCACCGTCCCGGCATCCGTCCAGTGGCCGTCGTAGATCCGGGTGAACAGGCCGCCGTTCGGGATGTAGTGGTTGAGGACGTCGGTGATCTCGAACTCGCCGCGCCCGGAGGGCGCCAGGCGATCGATGACGTCGAATGCCCCGGGGCGCAGGAAGTAGACCCCGATCGGGATCAGGTCCGACTTCGGCGACGACGGCTTCTCCTCGAACCCGACGACCTTGCCCGCGTCGTCGAGCTCCGCGACGCCGAACCGCTCCGGGTCGGGGACCCGGTACAGGAGCGTGCCCGCGCCCCACGGTCCGTCCTCGAACTCACGCGCGACCCCGTCCAGTGCCGGCCCGCGAAGGATGTTGTCGCCCAGCACGCAGCAGAACGCCTCGGTGCCCACGAAGTCCCGTGCCAGCCCGATGGCATGCGCGATCCCGAGCGCCCCGCGCTGGTAGCGGTACGTCAGGTCGAGGTTGAAGTGCGAGCCGTCGGCGAGCAGCTCGACGACGTCGCCGACGCTCTTGCCGCCGACGACGACCATCACCTCGCGGACGCCCATCGACGCCAGCGTCTCGATCGGGTAGTAGATCATCGGCCGGTCGTAGATCGGCAGCAGGTGCTTGTTGGTGACGATCGTCAGCGGGAACAGCCGCGTCGCGGTGCCCCCGGCGAGCACGATGCCCTTCATCGGCCGGAAGCCTAGCAGCCGCCCGGCGCCGGATCGGCGGGTGAGCCGTTCACGGGCGCTTGGTCGGCGTCGGCACCGATGACGGAGTCAGGCACGGTCGCTCGCCCTCGGGCAGGGTGCCGTCCTCGCCCGGTGGGCACGGTTGGGGCTGCTCCTCGATCGGTGGCAGCCCGCCCTCGTAGTCGAGGATGACGAGCACGAACTCGAGCTTGTCCAGGTTGGCGGCCGGCGACAGGAAGGCGGTCTGGACGACCGAGTTCGCGTCCCGGCTGATGTCGACCACCTGGCCCAGGACGAGGCCCTTGGGATACGGCGACCGGACACCACCGGCGAGCTCGATCCCGGCCGTGAACACCTCTTCGCCGAGCACCACCTGCTCCGTGGAGTCGATATCGCTCATCACGAGCGTCCCGCCCAGCTGGCCCACGACGGTGCCGGTCGCGGTGCTGGTCGCAAGCTGGCCGATGACCGTCGAGCTGGAATCGCTGATCAGGAGCACGGAGGCGGAGTTGGGCCCGATGTCGATGATCCGGCCCGCGAGGGCAGCACCCTGGGTGACCACGACGTCGCCCGCGCTGAGGCCGTCGTCGGTGCCCTTGTTGAGCGTGACCAGCCGGCGGACCTCCGACGATTCCCGGCCGATGACCTGGGCGGCCGTGGTCTCGAACTCGAGCGCGGCCCGGAGCTGGAGCAGGCCCGTCAGCTCCTCGTTCTCGCGACGGATCTCGGCCAGCCGGGCGTTGTCGTTCCGCAGCCGCTCGACCTCTTCGTTGAGGGCCTGGTTGTCGAGCCGGAGCTGGTCGATCTCGGCCACGGCCGCGCCGATCGAGGCGACACCGGAGGCGACCTGGTCGAGCGCTCCCTGGACCGGGCGGAGCGCGAACCCGAGGCCGCGCTGGAGCTCGCGCATGGCCGGGTTCGACGACAGGCCCATGAGCAGGACCGAGACGATGAGCAGCGCCGCGAAGGCGATTCCCCGACGGCGAGCGGCTCGGGTCCCGAGCAACGAGGCCATCGCGACGTCCTCTAGCGCGGCGGCCGCGCGTAGGTGTCGGCGACCAGCACGCGCTCCATGCCCGGGTCGTTCATCTCCTGGAGCACGAGGCCCGTGCCGCGTGCGACGCAGGTCAGGGGATCGTCGGCCACGTGGACGGGCATCTGGGTGGCCTCGGCGATCCGCCGGTCGAGGCCGACCAGGAGCGCACCGCCACCGGCGAGCACGATCCCCTGGTCCATGATGTCGGCGACGAGCTCCGGAGGTGTCTCCTCGATCGTGTCCTTGATCGTGTCCACGATCTGCTGGACGGTCGGCTCGATCGCTTCCCGGATCTGGTCCGCGCCGACCTCCACGCTTCGCGGCAGCCCCGTGAGGAGGTCGCGCCCGCGAAGGGTGACCCGCTGCTGGTCCCACTCGCCCGGATAGGCCGACCCGATCGCGATCTTGATGTCCTCGGCCGTCCGCTCGCCGAGGAACAGGTTGTACTCGCGACGAGCGAAGCTGACGATGTCGCCGTCCATCTCATCGCCGCCCATCCGGATGCTGCTGCTGACGACGATCCCGCCGAGGCTGATCACCGCGACCTCGGTGGTGCCACCGCCGATGTCCACGATCAGGCTCCCCGACGGCTCGCTGACCGGCAGACCGGCACCGATCGCGGCGGCCATCGGCTCCTCGATCAGGCGTGCCCAGCGAGCGCCGGCGTTGAGTGCCGCATCCCGCACCGCGCGCTTCTCGACCTCGGTGACGCCGGACGGGATCCCGAGCAGCATCCGCGGTCGCGGGATCAGCCCGACCCGGTCGTGGACCTTGTTCACGAAGTGCTTGATCATCTGCTCGGTGACGTCGAAGTCGCTGATGACGCCGTCCCGGAGCGGGCGGATGGCAACGATGCTGGCCGGCGTCCGACCGACCATCCGCTTCGCTTCGGCCCCGATCGCGAGCACCCGCTTCGTCTTGGCGTCGATCGCGACCACGCTCGGCTCGCTCATCACGATCCCCCGATCGCGAACGTGGACGAGGGTATTGGCCGTCCCGAGATCGATCCCGATGTCGCGCGAGAAGAGGCCGAGCAGACGATCGAGCATGACGGCGGGCAGGTCCTCGGTAGTCTCGGGATGGACGCGTGGGTGGCCGCCCGCGTGGCGCTGCGGGCTCCGCGGGCACGAGGCGGATCGCGCGCTTGGACGGGAGAGCGCCAGCAGTATACCCGCGCTCGGACGCCCTACCATCCGGCCATGCCACGGCAGAGCGCGGGGATCCTCCTGTTCCGGCACCGGGACGGCCGGCTGGAGGTCCTGCTCGCCCATCCCGGAGGCCCGGCCTGGCGTCGACGCGACGAGGGCGCATGGTCGATCCCCAAGGGAGAGCCCGACGACGGCGAGGCCGACGACCTGCTGGCCGTCGCCAGGCGCGAGTTCGAGGAGGAGACCGGGCACCCGCTGCCCACCGGCGGGCCGGCGCCGCTCGAGCTGGGCTCGATCCGCCAGAAGGGCGGCAAGGTCGTTCACGGGTGGGCGGTCGAGGGCGACCTCGACCCGGCAACGGCGCGCAGCAACGACACGCGGATGGAATGGCCGCCCGGATCCGGACGCTGGATGACCTTCCCCGAGATCGACCGGGTGGCGTGGTTCGAACCGGACGAGGCCCGAATCCGGATCAAGGACACCCAGGCGCCACTCGTCGATCGGCTGGTCGAGCACCTCGCCGAGTCCGCAGCGGACCGCTGACCGCGTGGCGGCCCCGATCACCGTCTGGCGAACGCTCGCGCTCGTCTACCGCCGCCTCGACGTCTCCTGGCGCGACGGCCTCAAGCGGCGTACCGCACGGCACGAGATGGGGGCGGAGGAGGTGGCCGCGCTCCGGGGCGTCCTCGACGGGGTGCCCGGTGCGGTCGTGGAGTGGAGCGAGGGCAACGCGAGTCTCGAGCCATTCGACGTCAAGCTGACCGACCGGCCGCTCACGACGATGACGCTTTCGGGACCCGGCCGCTGGTGGATCGCCCCTGACGACTGCCGGCAGGAGCTCGACGTCCTGGCGCCGGAAGGACGGTACGACTCGATCATCGTCATCTGGGGCTCGGACGGCGCGATCCCGCTCTGCGGCTGGGGGTGCTCGATCGGCCCCAGCCGCGCTGCGAACGGCGCTGGCTTCTCGTCGATCGTCAATGACGCCTGGCGGGGCTATGGGCAGCGGCTCCATCCCGAGGAGGGCTTCGTCCATGAGTGGCTCCACCAGGTCGAGGCGGTCTATCGCGAGCTGGGCGTGGACGGCGTACGGTTCCCGACCCTGCACGAGGTCGAGGGACGCACCAGCTGCCGATCGACCGACCTGCCGCCGTTCGGCGCGTTCTACCCGGAGTACGAGCGCCAGACCGGGACCTGGCAGCCCTGGTACCGCGACCTGATGACCGGCACGGTCCGACCACCCG
>DATBLH010000056.1:0-44205 GCA_036555445.1 Candidatus Limnocylindrales bacterium | reverse complement strand
GCCGGGTGGACTGGGGACGCTGGAGGAGCTGGCCGAGGTGCTGTCGTGGGCGCAGCTCGGGCTCCATGACAAGCCCGTCGCGCTGCTCGACCCGGTGGGCTACTGGGCAGACCTGCGCTCGTTCCTCGAGCGAGCCGTGGTCGAGGGGTTCCTCGCCCGACCGGACCTGGAGCGACTGATCGTCGCCACCGACCTGCATTCCCTGCTCGGCCGGCTCGCCCTCTAGACCTGTCCCCACGGCGCGGTCAGCCGGACATGGTGACGCCGGACGGTCGATCAGCCTGCCAGTCACCGTCCGGCGTCAGTCATGTGACGACCCGGAGGGTCGAAGTGTTCCGCGGGCACGTGGCGCACTCGCGGCGGGACTCCAGCTAGCCTGCGGCCGCTCCCGGGCGGGCCGCCCCCGCCGCGGTGAGCCCGAGCTCCGCGGCGATCCGCTCGAGGCGCTCTTCGACCGGCGGATGAGTCCGATTCCAGGGCACCACCCCGAGCCACGCGAGGACGAGCTTCTGCAGGACCCGCCGCGCGATCCGACCCGCGCGCTCGAAGGCCCCGATCCCGGCGCGGTCCTCGAGGTCGCGCTCCTCGAGGCGGGCGAGCGCCTGGCGCATGAAGTCCGCGCGTTCCTCGTCCTTCACCGCCTCCGCCTCGGCGATCAACCGCTCGAGCCCGATCCGGAGCTGCCGTCTCTGCTCGCGGTCGCGCGGGACCCCGCTGCGGTCGAGCCGCAGCAGCGGCGCGAGGTCGATGCTCATCCAGTGGAGGAAGGCGAGCAGCTCCCGGCCCGCCGCATGGCGGACGGCGAACCCATCCGCCTGGGTCTCCTGGGCGCGTTGCAGGATGCCCAGCACGGACGACACGAGGAGCGGGCCGAGGGCGATCGCCACGGCCAGCTCGGGGGCTGCGGCGAGGGCCCTCCGGGCAGCCGGGTCGAGGACGAGGTCGATGACCGCGACCCCGGCACCGAGCCGGATGAGCCGCTCGCCGACGCTCGTCCACAGGCGCAGGTAGCTGTGATCGAGGGCGAGATGTCCCAGCTCGTGCAGGATGACCCCGCGCAGGCTGGTCGGGTCGAACCGACCTGCCTCGAGGTCCGCCACCAGCTGCTCGGTGACCAGGATCGACTCCGAGCGCGGACCCATCTCGACGGCGCCGACGTTGGCGACGGCGCGTCCGAGGCGGGAGTCGTCGAGGGCGACCCGCGGGATCGGAGCACCGGTGCGGCGGGCGAGCTCGTCGATCATGCCCACGAGGACGGCCGTGGACGGGCGACCGGGGTCGAGCGGGGCGTGGTTCAGGAGATAGGTCCGGGCACCCACCGCGCCCGCGACCAGGAACCCGACGGTGACGACCAGGATCAGCGTGGGATCGACGATCGGCTCCAGGAGCCGGATGTACCAGATCCCGACGATCAGCAGGACCCCTCCGACCACGATCGCGACGACGAACCACGCGCGGTCGCGGAGCATCGGAGGCATGCCGCGGATGGTAGCGGCGCGCGGCACGACGAACGGGCCGGCTCGCGCCGGCCCGTTCGCCACCTGTCAAGGTCTGGATCACGGCCGAGGAGGCCGGACGATGTGTCGTCCCACTCTCGGCCGCGCGGGATCAGCGCGTCAACGGCGCTCCGGACTTTTCGTTGCGTTCCGTCAACGCACTCCGAGAGCGCCCGGCGCGAGGAACGACAGCACCCGGCCCCGACGCCTGCCTTCATCTGGTTCCTGAACAACTGGAACCTGTTGGGGGTTCGCCTCTAGCTGGCGTCAGGGTCGATTACGATGTGCGGTCTCAGAGATCCTCGCAAGAAGCGGGCCTGAGCTCACATCGTCGGGGTGTGGCGTAGCCTGGCAACGCACATGCTTTGGGAGCATGAGATCGTGGGTTCGAATCCCACCACCCCGACCATCCCCCTGACGGTCACCGGTCCTCGTCGCGATCCAGTGCGATCGCCACCCGTTCCGAGCGACTCAGGCCCGCGACCCGGACCGCCTCGAGGAGGAGCGACCGCAGGACCGGCTCGTCGATCGGGTCGCCGGGACGGAAGGTCACCCACCGCACCTGCTTGGTGACCCCGTGTCCCTCCAGGATGCCGAGCGGATCGTCCATCAGCGTCCCGTGCTGGAAGCCGATGTGGACGTGCTCCGGCTCGGGCCACACGAAGGCGAACAGCCTGGTGCGTCGCGGCGCCGTCGGGACGTCGTAGCCGATCACCCGCCAGCCCACCCGGACCCGCTCGGTCGCGTCGGGCACGGCCCGTCGGACGACGCCGCGCAGTCGCTCCGCGATCCGGCGCATCGGATCCGGGTAGACGGCGAGGAAGGCTTCGGGCGGCAGGCCGTCCATGGCACGCATGATCGCCCGCGATGACGACATCGAGTGGCAGGAATGGGCATGATCGCTCGATGACGAACGAACGACCACTCAAGGTTGGCATCCAGCTCCCGGAGGTCGAGCGCGAGGTGCGCTGGCCCGAAATCCTCGACATGGCCCGGACCGCCGAGGATGTCGGCTTCGACTCGATCTGGGTCGGCGACCATCTCCTCTATCGCTGGGCCGACCGCGAGTCACGCGGTCCCTGGGAGGCCTGGACGCTCCTGGCCGGCCTGGCCGCGGCCACGGAGCGAATCACGATCGGCCCGCTCGTCGCGTGCACCGCGTTCCACGCCCCGACGATGCTCGCCAAGCAGGCGTCGACCGTGGACGAGATCTCGGGCGGGAGACTCATCGTCGGGCTGGGGGCCGGCTGGAACGACACCGAATTCCAGGCCTTCGGGTTCCCGTTCGATCATCGGGTGGACCGGTTCGAGGAGGCGTTTACGATCATCCGGACGCTGCTCCAGGACGGCAGGGTGGACTTCGAGGGCCGCTTCTACTCGGCTCGCGACTGCGAGCTGCTGCCACGCTCGGCACGCCCGGGCGGCCCCCCGATCCTCATCGGGTCCAACGGCCCGCGAATGCTCCGGATCGCGATGCCCCACGTCCAGGCCTGGAACTCGTGGTTCGCCGACATCTCCAACTCCCCGGAAGGGGTGGGGCGGCTTCGCGCGATCGTGGACGATGCTTGCCGCGACGTCGGGCGCGATCCGGCCACCGTCGAGCGGACGGTCGCGGTCCTGGTCCAGCTCCCGGGCGGCCGCGGCCGGGTCCAGGGCGACTATGCGGACCGCCCGGCGATCCCGCCGCTGGCCGGCACCCCGGACGAGATGGCACAGGCGCTCCGGGCGTATGCGGGTGAGGGGATCGCGCACCTCCAGCTCGTGGTCGACCCGATCACCCGCCAGTCCGTCGAGCAGCTCGCTCCCGTGCTCGAGGCGCTCGACCGAGCCTGACCCCGAGATGGCCGGAATCGTTCCCCCGCCCGTACCAACGTACGGGCGCATTGGACGTTCCCGGTTGGTAGCGTCATGGCGTGGGAACCTCGAACGGGGGATCGGGGCGAGTCGTCCGCGCGGTCGTCGCCCTCGTGATCGGACTGGCGCCACTGGCGGTGGTCGCCTGTTCTGCCGCACCTGCACCCAGCCCATCGCCGACCCCCGCCCCGGTCGTGGCCACACCGACACCCGATCCCCATCTCGCCGATCCGGCATCCGTGGACGAGGTGTTCCGGAAGCTGAGCTCAGCCGGCCTGCGGATCACCGCCAATACGGCCACCGCCGGGGCGGAGCCGATCAAGCGCGTGAGCGCCACCTATCGCGACTGGCCACTCATCCTCACCCAGTTCTCGTCGGCCGATGCCTTGGCCGAGGTCACGAAGTTCGACCCCTCGAAACCGCCACGGCGCGGCCAGGCGCCGTATCGGATCGTTGGCCTCAACATCCTGGTGGAGTATGGTCCGTCCGTGACCAACTCCAAGACGCCGCCCCTACCGGACGACCTGCGACGCACAGCGGCGATGGCCCTGATCGAGGTCCTCGACGACCTCCTGGGCCCGCTCCAGCAGAGCGCCGTCGAACCGCTGCCGCTGCCCGGTGCCACGAGCACCGGTGAATCCGGTTCACCGATCGCGAGCCCGAAGCCGGTCACGTCCCCGAAGGCGTGAGGGTCGTCTCGTGAGCGCCGCCGAGCGGCCGGCCCTGGAGGGGCGCGGCCGGATCGTCGGCCATCGCGGTGAGGAGGTCTCGGCGCTCGACAAGCGGATCATCGAGCACCTGCAGCAGGACGGCCGGCGTCCGTTCACCCAGATCGCGGCGGACCTCGGCGTCTCGGAGGCTGCGGTGCGAGCGCGGACGAACCGGCTCGTGGAACGGGGAATCCTCCAGGTCGTCGGCGTCACCGACCCGCTCAAGCTCGGGTTCCACCTGCAGGCGATGATCGGGATCCGGTGCGAGGCGGAGAAGCTGCTCCCGGTCTCGGACGCGGTGGCCGCGTTTCCCGAGGTCGACTATGTCGTCATCGCGGCCGGCAGCTACGACCTCCTGATCGAGGTCGTGTGCGAGGACAACGAGTCGCTGCTGCGCTTCCTCACCGAGCGCTTGCGGACGATCGACGGTGTCCGCGACACGGAGACGTTCGTCTATCTCCGGATGGTGAAGCAGACGTATCAGTGGGGCACCCGGTAGCGTGGTGTCACGTGGCGCGCGTGCGCACCAGTATCGGTCGGTCCCGGAGGTCGGCTCGGCGCGAAGGTCTACACTGACCGGGCGGGTGGCCAGGACGCAACTCGCCCCGGGAGGGTCACACCGCAGCAGCAGCGGAGGGTACGCATGCTGCCCGTAGAACCGATCGTGACGCTCATCGTCCTCGCCGTCATCGCCAATGTGGTCGTGATGGCGATCGTCGTGGTGCCCCCCATGCTGGGACGGAGCAACCCGGTCGGCGCGTTCGAGGTCGAGGGCGCCGAGACGCCCGAGCGACGCGTCGCCGAGCTGGCGGCGATGGTCGGCGGTGGATCGCCCGACGCCGAGGACGCGAAGGACGCGATGATCGCGCCCGCCTCACGCCCACGTCGCGCTTACGACCGCGTCGTCCGGATCGTGTCCTGGGGCTTCATCTTCGCCACCGGGGCGATCGTCGCCCTCACCGGCCACTGGAACTCGACGGCACCCGGGATCTACCTCCTGCTCGGCATTGCCGGGATCCTCGTCCTCGTCCTCCACGACCTGCTCCCGGAGGACGCGCTCGGGCCGGCCAAGTTCGTGGTCGAGGGTTCGCTCGCGATCACGTTCGCGACGCTGCTGATCGTGCTGACCGGTCGCGAGGAGAGCCCGTTCTTCTTCGTGTTCCCGCTGATCGTCGGCGGCGCAGCGCTCGTCGTCAGCCCCAAGACGACGCTGGTCCTGACCGCGATCGCCTCGGTGGGCTACATCGTGGCGGTCGGCGTGTTTCCGGAACCCGCGGAAGACGTACCGATCGAGACCGTGGTCACCGTGGGGATCAACCTGATCGCGCTGATCCTGCTCGCCTACATCGCGGTCGTCATCGCCCGGGAGCAGCGCCGGGCGCGCGATGCCGCGATCCGCCTCTCGACGGTCGACTCGCTGACCGGCCTGTTCAATCGCGCGTTCTTCTTCGCGGCGCTCGAGCGCGAGATCGCCCGGTCGGCACGGTCCGGTCGCGGCTTCTGCCTGGTGATGATGGACCTCGACGAGCTCAAGGAGATCAATGACCGTTACGGCCATTTCGTCGGCGACCGCGTCCTGCGAGGCGTGGGGGAGGTGATCCGCCACGGCGTCCGCCGGATCGACCTGGCCGCTCGCTATGCGGGCGACGAGTTCGTGGTCCTGCTCCCGGAAACCGATCCCACGGGTGCCTATGTGCTGGCCGAGAAGATCCGGTTCGGCGTCAATGCCCTCGAGCCCGGGGCGGACCTCAAGCCGTCCGTGTCGATCGGCGTCGTCTCCTATCCCGGCGACGGCGAGACCGCCGACCAGCTGATGATCACCGCCGACCAGGCGATGTACACCTCGAAGCGCGCCGGCAAGAACCGGGTCATGGGCCTTCCGATCGGGGACGATGCCGTCAGCCGTCGGAGTGCCGTTCGGACCCGAACCGGGAGCACGGGATCGCGGGTGTAGCATCCGGTCCGTGACCGACCGGGAGCTGGGGTTCGCCACCCGCGCCATCAAGGCGGCGTCGCGTGTCCCACGCGTGGACCAGCAGCCGACCGCCGTCCCGATCTATCAGACGGCGACGTTCGCGGCCGCCGACGCCGACGAGCTGGGCGACATCCTGACCGAGACGCGGCACGGCTACGCCTATTCGCGGACGGACAACCCGACGATCGTCGCACTGGGCGACGCGGTCGCCGAGCTCGAGGGCGCCGAGGCCGGCTACGCGCTGGCAACGGGGATCGCGGCGATCCACGCGACGCTCGTCTCGCTGCTCCGGTCGGGAGACCGCGTGGTCGCCGGGCGCCTCATGTACGGATCGACCCGGGTCCTCCTCGTCGACGTCCTCGGCCGCCTCGGAATCCAGACCACGTTCGTGGACATCACCGATCACGCGGCCGTCGAGGCTGCCCTGGCCGACGCGCCCACGCGGGTCCTTTATGCCGAGACGATCGCCAACCCGACCACGGCCGTCGCCGATATCGCGGGCCTGTCGGAGCTGGCCCACCGCCACGGCGCCACGCTCGTCGTCGACAACACGTTCGCGTCGCCGTATGTGTGCCGCCCACTCGAGCTCGGCGCGGACGTCGTGGTCGAATCCGCGACCAAGTGGCTCGGCGGCCACAACGACCTCATGGCGGGCGTCGTCGCCGGCGATCGGGCGCGGGTCGCCGAGATCCGCCGGATCCAGATCGACACCGGCGGAACGCTGGCGCCGATGATCGCGTTCCTGGTCCTGCGCGGGATCCTGACCCTCGCCGTCCGCCTCGAACGGTCGTCGGCGACGGCGCGGGCACTCGCGGGCTGGCTCGAGCGTCAGGATGGCGTGGATCGCGTCCTTTACCCGGGTCTGGCCAGTCACCCGCAGGCGGCACTGGCCGGCCGTGCGTTCCGGACCGGTGGCGGGATGCTCGCGTTCGAGGTCGCCGGTGGCCGGGAGGCCGCCGCGGCGTTCATCGACGGCCTGACCCTCCCCGAACGGACCGCGTCGCTGGGCGGGGTCCACACGATCGTCATCCACCCGCCGACCACGAGTCATCGGCAGCTGGGCGACGCGGCGCTGGCCGAAGCCGGCATCGCTGCCGGGCTCCTCCGCTGCAGCGTCGGCCTCGAGGACGCGGACGACCTGGTCGCCGACTTCGAGCGTGGGCTCGGCCGCGCGCGGGCCGTTGCCGGTGTCGCAGGTGGCAGCGCGACGAGCGCGGAACCAGCCGAGGCCCAACCGGCGGTCGCGCGCTAGGAGCCTCCGATCGCGACTCCGGCCATCCCCCTGGCGGCCTCCCGCTCCGCCCGGCCCAACCCGCTGAATCGTCTCGGGCTCGGGACCTGGCGGATCCTCACCGCGGTCAATTTCGCGGTCCTCCAGATCATCGTCCTCGCCCTGCTGGCCGTGATCGGGATGACGATCCGCCAGCTGCCGAACTTCGCGTTCCGGACGCCGGCCGACTACGCCTCGGCCATGGGCGAGATCCACGCCCGGTACGACCCGGTGTTCGGTGCCGGGGTCGTGGACGTCCTCGAGGGCCTCCAGCTCTTCCACGTGTTCTCGTCGACCTGGTTCAGTGTCGGGCTGGTGGTCCTGATCGTGTCGATCGTCGCGTGCACGATCGATCGCACACCGAGGCTGTGGCGCCAGTGCGCCGAGATCCGGGTCGTCCAACCGGACTCGTTCTTCGACCCCCGGCTCCCCGATCGGGCGGTGGTCGCCGCCGGCGTGCGTGCCGCCGACGTGGGCTCCGCGCTTCGGCGTCGCCGGTTCACGGTCCTCGAGGTGGGCGCCGGCGGGGCGACGTACGTCTATGGCGACCGGAATCGATGGTCGAAGATGGCCACCCTCCTCACCCACCTCGGCTTGATCCTGTTCCTCGTGGCCGCCGCGGTGACCAGCCGACTTGGCGACGAGCAGGGCCTCGTCGTTGCCGAGGGCGACACCCTGACGGTGCAGCCGATCGGGACGCCCGGACTGCTGCTGGTCCGCAACCTGGGCTTCGAGGCACCCGGATTCGAGACCGGCCGGCCGACCGACTTCACGACCGATCTCGCCGTGTACCAGGACGGGGTGGAGGTTGCGCGCAAGACCATCCGGGTCAACGATCCGCTCGCGGTCGCCGGCTATACGTTCCATCAGAACGGGTTCGGGCCGGCGCCGGACCTGGTCGTCCGCGACGCCGAGGGCGGGCTGCTGTGGTCGGGCCCGGTCCCACTGACCGACCAGGCGGCCGGGTTCCCGTTCGGCGTGCTGCCGGTCCCCGGCCGCGACGTCGGGCTGCAGCTGCTCCTCCAGCGAGCCGCGGACGGCCGCGGGATCCTGCTCGTGCTGCCGTATCGGATCCGCGGACAGCAGCCCGATGGATCGCCCGACGTGGAGGAGCTGGTCCCGCTCGCGATCGCCCGCGGCGAGACCCAGACCGCTCCGGGGATCGACTTCTCGGTGGGCCTTCGCGGGTTCAGCGACTTCACGATCCTGATCGCCAAGCGCGACCCGGGCCTGCCGCTGATCTGGACCGCGTTCGGCCTGCTGATCGCGGGGCTGCTGGTGACCTTCCACTTGCCCCGGCGCCGGGTGTGGGCGCGGCTTGGTGCCGACGGACGCCTCGCGATCGTCGCCCGCAGTGACCGCTACGTGGACCAGGATCGCGAGTTCGCCCGGCTGCTGGAAGAGCTCGTCGCGGCGCGCTCCGCCGGCTGAGGCGGTGGCCAGCCTCGCCGAGGTCCGCGACGCGGTCCTTCCCGGCGCAGCGATCCGGCTTGCCGCCGACGGCTCGTCGCCCCGCGAGGTGGGCTGGGTGCGGGTGATGAAGGCGAGGGTCCCGGCCTTCGACGCGCTCGAGCCCGGCGACATCGCGATCGTCCCTGCCTCGGCGTTGACGATGGTCGCGTCCGGCTGGCGGGAGGTGGAAGCCCTCGCCGAGGCGTGTGCCCGCGCCCGGGCTGCGGGTCTCGTGCTGGTCGACGCCGACGGCACCGACGTTCCAGGTGGTGAGGCCCTGTTGTCGTCGCTCGCGGACGCCGCAACAGGGCTCGGGCTTGCCGTGATCCGGGCGGCGCGGACCGATCCTGCGACCCTCGAGCGGTCGGTGATCGGGTTCCTCGTCAATCGGACGGCCGAGCTGGAACGGCAGGCGGCGATCCTGGAGGCGAGGCTGGAAGCGCTGGCCCTGGAGGGTGGCGGGCCGGAGGGCCTCGTCGCGGCGATCGCCGGGTTCCTCGGTCGCGCGGTCGCCCTCGAGGGGCGTCGCGATGAGCCGCTCGCCGTTCACGCGCCCGCGGCCGATCCGGGTGCCGCGGCGGCCGTCGGCCGCTATCACGCGCGCCCCCAGACCGTTCCGCTGCGGATCCCGTTGCCACGTCCGGCTGCCCGCGGCCGCTCCGTGGCAGCGGGGCGGGCCGGGGCGCTGGTCCTGCTCGGAGACCGAGAGGTGAGCGAGCTGGAACGGGTCGTGGCCGGCCGGATCGCGGGTGTCCTGGCGCTCGGGCTGGCCCGGGACGAAGCGGTCCGCCGGGCACGCGACAGTGGGCGAGTCGCCGAGTCCCTGCCGGACGAAGGTCCACCGTGGGTGGTCCTCGTGGGCCGGCAACGCACCGCCGACGGTCGGGAGACCCTGGACCTGCGGGAGGAGCGTCGGGCCGAGATCGGTCGGCTGGCTCCCGTCGGTCGGATGACCCTGCGCGGCGACGCGGACAGCCTTGAGCTGCGTGCCGTCCTCGCCGCCGGGGACGCGGATCCAGGCGGTGTCGATCTCGCCCGCCGAATCGCCCGCGTCCTCGAGCGCCCGGTGGCGCTGTCGCGGACGTTTCCCGTCGCCTCCGATCGCCCAGCCGCCGAGGCCGAGGCGCGGGCGACCCTGGAAGCGGTCGAGCGTCTCGCCGAGCCGCCGCTCGTTGCCCGCGCGGAGCGGCTGCCGGCATACCGGCTGTTGGGCCGGTTGCACGACCTGCCGGACGGGCCGAGACAGGCGAGGGCACTGCTGGCGCCGCTCCTAGCGGGCCGGCCCGATGTCCGACGCGAACACCTGGCGACGCTGCGCGCGGTCCTGGACAACCCGGGCGTCGCCGAGGCCGCGGGCTCGCTGGGGGTGCATCGAAACACGGTCGCGTACCGGGTGCGACGCATCGAGGGCATCACGGGCTGGCACCTGGCCGACCCGGAGCTGCGCCTCGCACTCGCCGTTGCCGTCAGACTTGTGCAAGAAGAACAACTCTGATCCGCCGGTTGCCTGCCTCCCGAGCTTCCGAGCGCGCTATGCTCGCCGCACTGGTGACATCGTCGGGTCGTGATCGTGCACGACGCACAAGACCGACCCGCTGAAGGCCGATCCAGGGATCGGCGCGGCAGGAGGCTCTATCGGTGGTCATCGCGCAGGAGGCGGTCAACGGGCTGGACCGGATCGAGCACGCGAAGTCGAGTGGGATCCGCTTCATCCAGCTCCAGTTCACGGACATCATCGGCCACGTCAAGGCGGTGACGATCCCGATCCACCAGCTGGAAGGATCGGTCCGCCACGGGACGTGGTTCGACGGCAGCTCGATCGAGGGCTTCACGCGGATCGCGGAGTCCGACCAGTACCTGATGCCCGACATGGCGACGTTTGCCGAGATCCCGTGGCAGAAGGGCGCCGGACCCCGCGGCACGGCGCGCGTGATCTGCGACGTGTTCACGCCGCGGGGCGATCCGTTCGTGGGCGATCCGCGCTACGTCCTGCGTCGCCAGGTCGAGCGGGCGAAGAAGCTCGGTTACGTGGTCAACACGGGACCCGAGCTGGAGTTCTTCCTCCTCCGCCGGGACGATGACGGGGACGTGGCCCCGTTGCCCCACGACGAAGCCGGCTACTTCGACTTCTCGACCGACCTCGCCCAGGAAGTCCGCCAGGACATGGTCGACGCGCTCGAGGCGTTCGGGATCCGGGTCGAGGCGGCCCATCACGAGGTGGCCGAGGGCCAGCACGAGATCGACTTCGAGTACGCCGACGCGCTGCGGACGGCGGATAACGCGATCACGTTCAAGTTCACGCTCAAGGCGATCGCGCAGCAGCACGGCCTGTACGCGACGTTCATGCCCAAGCCGATCCACGGCATCAACGGCTCCGGGATGCATACCCACCAGAGCCTGTACTCGATCGCCGAGGATCGGAATGCCTTCGCCGATGGATCCACGCCGTACGGCCTGTCGGATCTCGCCCGGTCGTACATGGCCGGCATCCTCGCCCACGCCCGCGGGATGATCGCCGTCCTCGCGCCGCTCGTGAACAGCTACAAGCGGCTGGTCCCGGGCTACGAGGCGCCGACGTATCTCACCTGGGGTCGGACGAACCGGTCGGCCCTGATCCGGGTGCCGATGGTGTCGCCCGGCAAGTCGATCGAGGGGACGCGGGTCGAAGTCCGCTGCCCCGATCCGTCGTCCAACACCTATCTCGCGTTCGCCGCGATGATCGCCGCCGGCCTCGACGGCGTGGAGAAGGGTCTCGAGCTCGGCGATCCCGTCGAGGAGTCGCTGTTCGAGATGGACGCCGCCACGATCGCATCCAAGGGGATCCGGGAGCTGCCGGGGACCCTGGGCGAAGCGATCGACGAGCTCGAGCGCGACGAGGTCATCCGCGAAGCGCTCGGCGACCACGTCCTGTCGCACTTCATCGATGCCAAGCGCGCCGAGTGGGACGAGTACCGGACCCAGGTCTCGGCGTGGGAGCTCGATCGCTACCTGGAGTCGTTCTAGCGGGAAGCTGAGCACGAAAACGCCGGTGGGCTGGCGGTCAAGGCCAATCCACCGGCAATCACATCAACCCACCCCTGAAGGAGGACGGAACTGATGCGACGGTTGAGATTAGCGCTACCGACGGCCTTGCTGCTCGCGGCCGGACCATCGACGGTGGCTGCCGCCGACGGGGCCTCGATCGAGGGTGGCGACACCGCGTGGCTGCTGGTCGCAACCGCGATGGTGATGATCATGCTGCCGGGCCTGGCCCTGTTCTATGGCGGGCTCGTCCGGCGCAAGAACGTCCTGTCCACGATCATGCACAGCTTCTTCGGGCTGGCGCTGGTGAGCGTCGTCTGGGTGCTGGTCGGGTTCTCGCTCGCGTTCGGCCCCGACGTCACCGGGCTGGGGCTCATCGGTGGTCTCGACTTCTTCGCATTCCAGAACGTCGGCCTCGAGCCCAGCACGGTCTATGCGACCACGATCCCGTTCGTCCTGTTCGGGGCATTCCAGCTGATGTTCGCGGCGATCACCCCGGCCCTGATCACCGGCGCATTCGCCGAGCGGAAGCGGTTCGCGAGCTTCGTGATCTTCACGATCCTGTGGTCGGTGTTCGTGTACTCGCCGCTCGCCCACTGGGTGTGGGCCTCGGATGGATGGCTGTTCAAGCTGGGTGCCCTCGACTTCGCCGGCGGCACCGTCGTTCACATCAGCTCCGGCGTCTCGGCCCTGGTCGTCGCGATGCTGATCGGCCGCCGTTCCGCCAATGGCGACCGGATGGAGCCGCACGACGTGCCGATGACCGTCCTCGGCGCCGGCCTCCTGTGGTTCGGCTGGTTCGGGTTCAATGCCGGTTCCGCGGTCGGCGCCAACGGGCTCGCGGCAAACGCGCTCCTGGTCACGAACACGGCCGCCGCCGCGGCCACGATCACGTGGGTCCTCGCGAGCTACATCCACAAGCGAAAGGTCAGCGTCATCGGTGCGGCCTGCGGCGCCGTTGCCGGCCTGGTCGCGATCACGCCCGCATCCGGGTACGTGACGGCAGGTGGCGCGCTCGCGATCGGGCTCGCCGTCGGCGGGCTGTGCTACAGCGCGACGCTCCTCCGCGAGCGGCTCAAGATCGACGATGCCCTCGACGTCTTCGCCGTTCACGGCGTGGGCGGGATGTTCGGTGCCGTCGCGACCGGTGTCTTCGCCACGACCGCGATCAATGCCTTCCCAGGCCTGATCGATGGCAACGTGAGCCAGCTCCTGACCCAGCTCGTGGCGGTCGGCGCCACGATCGCATTCGCGGCCACGGCCACGTTCGTCATCGTCAAGGTCGTGGACGTCGTGCTCGGCATCCGGGTCACGTCACAGACCGAGGAGGTCGGGCTCGACCTGGCGGTCCACGGCGAGGCGGCCTACACCGCCTGATCTTTCCGCCGCCCCTCCCGGCGGGCGGCACCCGCCCATCTGGCGGGTGCCGCCGAGAGCCCACCCGTCCGCCCGCCGTACGGCATCATCGATGGGTGGCCAGCACCTCCCGTGCACCCGGGATCCGCCCGGAGCGGACCCTGGGGCTGCTCGCGATCGCGCATGCCGTCAACCACGCCCAGGCGGTGCTGCTGCCGCTGATCTACCTCCGGATCATCGGCGAGTTCTCGGTCAACGAGGCCACGATCGCGTACCTTGCCGCGGCCGGAGCCGTTGCGTCGGGCGCGGTCCAGCTGAGCTACGCGAAGCTGACCAGGGTCTTCTCGAGGCGATGGCTTCTGACCGCGGGAGGTGTCCTGTTCGGGGGCGGGTTTGCGGCGCAGGCACTCGCGCCGGGCTTCCCGGCGTTCGCGGTGACGAACATCGCGTCCCGCATCGGTGGCTCGCCCCAGCACCCGGTCGGCAACGGCATGCTCGCGGATCAGTTCCCACCCGAGCGGCGCGGGTTCGCGATCAGCGCCCACATCGCGGGCGGGAACGTGGGCACCGTGGTCGTCGCGCTCGTCGGCGCGTGGCTGATCGGCGGGATCGGCTGGCGCTGGACCGCAGTCCTGTTCGGGATCCCGGCGATCCTGATCGCACTCGGGATCTTCCTCCTCGTCCGTGAGACGAGCACGGATCGGGACGCCGCGATCGCCCACGGCAGCGTGGGCCAGGCCTTCCGGGTGATCCTCAAGGACCGTGACCACCTCTGGATCTATGCCGCCTCGGTCCTCGGTGGCGGTGGACGCGGGCTCGGCGTCGTCAACCTGTTCGCGCTCATCTACCTGACCAGCGTGATCGGGTTGCCGCAGAACCAGGCCGACGTGATGTACGGCGCGCTGATCGTGTTCTCCGTTCCGGCACCGCTCGTGGCCGGCTGGCTGTCCGACCGGATTGGTCGCAAGCCGCTGATCATCGGGGTCTATGTCGGCGGCGCGGTCGCATTCGCGGTGTTCATGCTCGCCGGCGCGTCACTCGTCGGGCTGTGGCTGGGGATCGTGCTGATGGGCCTGTTCACGTTCGCCGAGAGCCCGCAGCTCCAGGCGCTCCTCGCGGACATCGCCGCGCCGTCGATCCGGGATGCCTCGTTCGCCGCGTACTTCACGCTCGCATTCGGGGTGGGTTCGCTGTGGACCGCGATCTATGGGGCGATCATCGACGTTGCCGGCAACGCCGCTGGCGTGCCGATCGCGTTCGCGTTGATGGCGACCGCGTTCATCGTCGCCGCGATCTGCATCGTGTTCGTCAGGGAGCCACCGCGTTCGGCACGTCCCGTGCTCCACGAGCCGTGACGGACCTCCTGTTATCATCCTCGGGCCCCGTCACACGGGCGCCCTCGGTCGGGGCGTGGCGCAGCTTGGTAGCGCGCATCGTTCGGGACGATGAGGTCGTGGGTTCAAATCCCGCCGCCCCGACCATCCCTCTTCAACGTCGTTGACACGACGACCGTGCCCGGCGGCGCGCACGCCCTCGCCCGCGGGCGCTAGGCTGCCGCCATGCGGTGGAGACGGACGAGCACCGTCCAGGTCGAGGACCGGCGCGGACAAGGAGGACTCGGGGGATTCCCCGGTGGCGGCCTGCAGATCCCGATCCCGATCCCGGAGACCCGCGGCGAGAAGGCAGGCATGGGCCTGGGTGGCGGCGGCCTCATCGTCGTGCTCCTGTTCCTGGCGATCACCTTCTTCAGCGGCGGATTGCCGGGCTCAGGCGGTGGCGGCACCCAGCCACTGAGCAGCGGCGACGAGCAGGCCCAGTTCGTCAACTCGGTGACCGCAGACATCCAAGATGCGTGGACGGCGGTGCTCTCGCGGAGCGGGCGAACCTACGAGCGGACCGTGGTGGTCCTGTTCGACGGCGGGACCCAGACCGGCTGTGGATCCGCGAGCTCCTCGGTCGGGCCGTTCTACTGTCCGATCGATCGGAAGGTCTATCTCGACCTGGGCTTCTTCGACGAGCTCTCCCGCCGGTTCGGGGCTCCCGGCGACTTCGCGCAGGCCTATGTCATCGCCCACGAATTCGGTCACCACATCCAGAACCAGCTGGGCGTGATGAGCCAGGTCCAGCAGCAGCAACAGGCGAACCCGGACAACGCCAACGAGCTGTCGGTGCGACTCGAGCTGCAGGCCGACTGCTACGCGGGGATCTGGGCCAACACGGCCTTCGCCCAGCCCGGCCAGGGCGAGGGCGCGGTCAGCCTCGAACCCGGCGACATCGAGGAGGGGATCGCCGCGGCCGAGGCGGTGGGCGACGACCGGATCCAGTCCAGCACCCAGGGCCAGGTCAATCCGGAGACCTGGACCCACGGCTCGTCGCGCCAGCGTGCGGACTGGTTCCAGCGTGGCTTCCGCTCCGGCGACCCCGGCGACTGCGACACGTTCACGAGCGGCTAGGCCCATCCCCAATCCCCGTGCAGGTTGCTGACGCCGGGCACGGACTACTTCTTCTTGGGCGGCATCGTCCGGCCGTGGACGATCGCACGCTCGACCCATGCGGTGACCGCGGCGTCGTCGGCCACGACCGACTCCGGAAGGACCGCGAACGCCTTCATCGGACGCCCGGCCATGGGCTCGAATGCGCCGCCGCCGGCGGCCATCACCTCGGCCAGTGCGTCGTCCGGCAGCCGGACGACCCAGCGGTGGAGGTGGAGCGAGGTGACCAGGTTGCCGCCGACGAATGCGGCCGGATACCCGAACATCTGGCGTCGCTGCACGTCCGGAAATCGGGTCAGGATCGTATCGAACCGCTCAACCAGCCCCGCAGGCGACTTCTCGAAGTGCACGATGAGGCCTCCTCTCGCTGGGTACCCTACGACGGACCGGAGGGACGTGAACGATGAAGGTCCTGGTCGTTGGCGCGGGAACGGTTGGCGAGGCGATCGCGCGGCTGTCGCGCGGTCGCGCCTGGCTGGAGCAGATGGTGGTCACCGACTTCGACCTGGACCGGGCCCGGCGGGTCGCGGCCGCCACCGGTGACGAGGCGACGTTCACGGCCGCGCGGATCGACGCGTCCGACAGGAGCCAGATCGTAGGACTCGCACGCGAACATGGCACGGACCTCGTCATGAACGCGGTCGATCCGCAATTCCTCATGCCCGTCTTCGAAGGTGCGCTCGAGGCCGGTGTCCACTACATGGACATGGCGGTGAGCCTCTCCGAACCGCATCCGACCGAGCCATATGCGAAACCCGGCGTCAAGCTCGGCGACCTCCAGTTCGCACAGCATGCCGCCTGGGAAGCCAGGGACCAGCTCGCCCTGGTCGGAATGGGCATGGATCCCGGGCTGTCCGAGGTGTTCGCCGCCTATGCCGCGAAGCACCTGTTCGACCGGGTCGACGAGGTCCACGTTCGTGACGGGGGTGACCTGCGGATCGAGGGCTATCCGTTTGCCACCGTGTTCTCGATCTGGACCACGATCGAGGAGTGCCTCAACCCGCCGATCATCTGGGACAAGGCGGCCGGCGGCTGGTACACCACCGAGCCGTTCGCCGAGCCCGAGATGTTCCCGTTCCCCGAGGGTGTCGGGCCGGTCGAGTGCGTCCACGTGGAGCACGAGGAAGTGACGATCCTTCCCCGCTTCATGGACGTGGGCAAGGTCACGTTCAAGTACGCCCTGGGCTCGGACTTCATCGAGGTCCTCCAGCTGCTCCACCGGCTTGGCCTGGACCGGAAGGACCGGATCCGCGTCAAGGGGGTGGAGGTGGCGCCGCGGGACGTGGTGGCCGCGCTGACGCCGGACCCGGCCACGGTCGGTGACCACATGGTCGGTCGGGCCATCGTCGGGACCTGGGTGATCGGCGAGAAGGATGGCCGGCGGGCCGGGAAGTACCTCTACCAGATGTGCGACGCGGCGTGGACGATGCGCGAGTTCGGGCTCCAGCCCGTGGCGTGGCAGACCGGCTTCAACCCCGTCCTCGCCATGGAGCTGGTGGCGGACGGTACCTGGTCGGGTGCAGGTGTCCTGGGACCCGAGGCGTTCGACCCCGACCCGTACCTCGCCCTGATGGATCGCGACGGCATCCACCACGCGGTCGTGGACATGGAGCCCCCAGCCTAGAGCGCGAAGCCCATCCGCGCGTGCCCGATGCTCCATCGGGCGGCAACCGGCTGGGGCGATGCCGGATCGACCGCGGGCCGGACCACCGGGGTCCCCGTGTACGGCAGGGTCGTCACGTACTTGCCCTCGTAGCCCGCCAGCCAGATCGACGCCCGGTGGCCCTTCCGTCGAGGCACGAACTGCCGCCCGAGGGTGGCGACCGCGAGCATCTCGCCCGGACGCGGGCTGCGTCCCCAGACGCTCGAGCCGTGGGGGTAGAGCGGGTCCATGACGATCGCGTGCGTCACGCGGAAGTCATCGCTGCGGGCGGGATCGGCCGTCGCCCGGAAGCCGACCATCACCCAAGCGTGGCGGCCGTGCCACATCAGCAAGCCCACCGGACGCCTCGTCGCGCGGATCGCGCGAGCCGCGTTCCTGAGCGCCGACTGGATCGTCGTCGTGCCATCCAGCCGATAGGGTCCGGCGCCCAGCCGGTTGAGGCCCTCGGTCCAGCCGATGATGCTGGCGCCCTGCCGCTCCGAGCCATCAGGGCGCGGCGGGCTGAGCCGACGGGCGAGCCGCTGGAGCCGCAACTGGGTCCCCGCCGTCCGATCGTTCCGAGGCTCGATGACGTTGAGCATCATCTGCATGCTCGCCCCAACGCACTGGACGAAGTTCGTCTGGGCCACGAAGTCGCCCTGTCGCGACAGGTCGAGCGAGTAGCCGCGTTGCGCGGCCTGGGCGCCCGGTGCGCCGAGGGCAGCCACGACGGCGAGCGCGGTGACCAGGAGGAGGCGAGCGGAGCGCGGCCGGGTGGTTGGCATGTCGATTGCAGGCCCAATCTAGCCCACGTTCCCGAATACGGTCTCCCGCCGCGTTCGGTTCTTTCCCGCCGTCAGGCGTCGGCGAGATTGGGCGCCAGCCAGCGAGCCATGTCGTCGACCGGGATCCCCTTGCGCGTCGCGTAGTCCTCCAGCTGGTCCCGGCCGATCCGGCCCAGGCCGAAGTAGTGCGACTCGGGGTGCCAGAAGTAGTAGCCGCTCACGGCGGCGCCGGGGAACATCGCGAACGATTCGGTGAGCTGGACACCGGCCCGGGCCTCCGCCTCGAGCAGCTCGAGCAGCGGGCCCTTCTCCGTATGATCCGGGCAGGCGGGGTAGCCGGGGGCGGGCCGGATCCCCTGGTAGCGCTCGGCGATCAGGGCCTCGTTGTCCAGGTTCTCGTCCCGGGCGAAGCCCCACAGTTCGCGACGGACTCGCTCGTGAAGCCGCTCCGCGAATGCCTCCGCGAGACGGTCGGCGAGGGCGGTGGCCAGGATGGCGGAGTAGTCGTCGTGCTGGGCCTTGAACGAGGCCGCCAGCTCGTCGAGGCCATGACCCGCGGTGACCACGAACCCGCCGACATGGTCGGCCAGCCCGGTGGCTTTCGGTGCCGTGAAGTCGGCCAGGGCGAGATTCGGGCGGCCGGGTGGCTTGACCATCTGCTGGCGCAGGGTGTGGATGACGCCGATCACGCGGTCGCGGCGCTCGTCCGTATAGAGCTCGATGTCGTCACCGACCGCGTTGGCCGGCCAGAAGGCGATCGACGCGCGCGCCCGGAGCAGCCGCTCGTCGACGATCCGGCCGAGCAACGCCGTGGCGTCAGCGTGGAGGCCGCGGGCGGCCTCGCCGACGGTCGCGTCGTCGAGGATCTCCGGGTAGCGGCCCTTGAGCTCCCAGGTGGCGAAGAACGGGGTCCAGTCGATCCGGTCCACGAGCTCGTCGAGCGGATAGTCGTCGAACGTGCGCAGGCCAAGGAACGTCGGTGCCGGCGGCTCCACCGACGCCCAGTCGATCGCGAATGCGTGGCGACGGGCCTCCTCGATCGGGTGCCGCTCCTCGCGTTCCTGACGGTCGCCCCGTTCGCGGCGCACGGTCTCGTACTCCTCGCGGATGCGGGTGGCAAACGCTTCCCGGCCGTTCGGGTCCAGGAGGGACGAGGCGACGCCCACGGCTCGTGAGGCGTCGAGGACGTGGATCACCGGCGCGTGGTAGCGAGGCTCGATCTTGACCGCGGTGTGGGTCCGGGACGTGGTCGCCCCGCCGATCAGCAGCGGCGTCGTGAATCCTTCGCGCTCCATCTCGGAAGCCACGAAGGACATCTCCTCGAGCGACGGCGTGATCAGCCCGGACAGACCGATCAGGTCGGCGTTGAGCTCCCGGGCCGTGTCGAGGATCCGGGCCGCCGGCACCATGACTCCGAGGTCGACCACCTCGTAGTTGTTGCACTGGAGAACCACGCCCACGATGTTCTTGCCGATGTCGTGGACGTCGCCCTTGACGGTGGCCATCACGACCAGGCCGTTCGACCGCGACGCCGAGGGATCCTTCTCCGCCTCCAGGTAGGGCACGAGGTGGGCCACCGCCTTCTTCATCACGCGAGCGCTCTTGACCACCTGGGGCAGGAACATCTTGCCCGCGCCGAACAGGTCGCCGACCACGTTCATGCCGGCCATCAGCGGGCCCTCGATGACCTCGATCGGGCGGGTCGCGGCCTGGCGGGCCTCCTCGGTGTCGTCGACGATGTAGGCGTCGATCCCCTCCACCAGCGCGTGCGTCAGCCGCTCGTCGACCGGCAGCTCGCGCCAGCTCAGGTCCTCGACCCGGCGGGTGCCGGCGAACCCCGCCACCCTGGCCGAGAGCTCGAGCAGCCGCTCGGTGGCGTCCGGGCGCCGATCGAGGACGACGTCCTCGACCCGCTCCCGCAGCTCGGGGTCGATGTCGTCGTAGATCGCGAGCTGGCCCGGGTTCACGATTCCCATGTCCATTCCGGCCGCGATCGCGTGGTACAGGAATACCGAGTGGATCGCCTCCCGGACCCGCTCGTTGCCACGGAACGAGAACGACACGTTGCTCACCCCACCGGACACCCGGACGTGGGGCAGCTCGTTCTTCAGCCGGCGTGTGGCCTCGATGTACTCGACCGCGTACCGAGCGTGCTCCTCGATCCCGGTCCCGATCGCGAAGATGTTGGGGTCGACGATGATGTCCTCGGCCGCGAACCCCGCCTCCTCCGTGAGCAGCCGGTACGCCCGCGTGAGGATCTCCACTTTCCGATCGGCCGTGTCGGCCTGGCCGCGCTCGTCGAACGCCATGACCACGACGGCAGCGCCGTAGCGGCGGACGAGCCGGGCGTGCTCGAGGAACGACTCCTCCCCCTCCTTGAGCGAGATCGAGTTCACGACCCCCTTTCCCTGGACGCACTTGAGACCGGCCTCGATCACCTCCCACTTCGATGAATCGATCATCACCGGCACCCGCGCGATGTCGGGCTCCGTGGCAATGAGGTTCAGGAACCGGGTCATCGCCGCGGCCGAGTCGAGCATCGCCTCGTCCATGTTCACGTCGATCGCCTGCGCCCCGGAGTCGACCTGCTCTCGGGCGACGTCCACCGCCTCGTCGAAGCGGTCGTCGAGGATGAGGCGTGCGAACTTGCGCGAGCCGGTGACGTTCGTCCGCTCGCCCACGTTGACGAACACGTTGCCCGGGGTCGGGATCGTCAGTGGCTCGAGCCCGGAGAGGTGGGTGACGGTCGGGGTCTCGGGCGGGATCCGCGGCGGCAGGCCGGCGACCACCTCGGCGATCGCCCGGACATGGGCAGGGGTGGTCCCGCAGCAGCCGCCGGCGACGTTGACCAGTCCGTCGCGGGCGAAGCGGCCCATGATCTCGGCCATCGTGGCCGGCGTCTCGTCGTAGCCACCGAACTCGTTGGGCAGGCCGGCGTTGGGATAGGCGCTGACGGGGATCGGCGCCAGCCGCCCGAGCTCCTGGACGTACTGGCGGAGCTGGCGCGCGCCGAGGGAGCAGTTGAGACCGACGATGATCGGTCGGGCATGACTGATCGAGTTCCAGATCGCCTCGACGGTCTGGCCGGAGAGATTCCGCCCCGATGCGTCCACGATCGTCCCGGACACGATCAGCGGCACCCGGTCGCCGAGTGCCTCGAACGCCTCCTCGACGCCCACGATCGCGGCCTTGCCGTTGAGGGTGTCGAAGATCGTCTCGATGAGGAGCAGATCGGCGCCACCCTCGATCAGGCCCTCAGCCGCCTCGCGATAAGCGGCCACCAGCTCGTCGAAGGTCACGTTGCGGGCGGCCGGGTCGTTCACGTCCGGAGAGATCGAAGCCGTCCGGTTCGTCGGCCCCAGGGCCCCGGCAACGTAGCGCGGGCGATCGGGCTCGGCGCTCTCGTGTGCGTCGGCAGCCGCGCGGGCGATCCTGGCCGCCTCGCGGTTCATCTCCCGGATGACCGATCCGAGCGCGTAGTCCGATTGGCTGATCGCGTTCGCGTTGAACGTGTTGGTCTCGATGATGTCGGCGCCTGCGTCGAGGTAGGCGTCGTGGATCGCGCGCACGATCTGGGGCTGGGTGAGCGATAGCAGCTCGTTGTCGCCGCGCAGATCTCGCTGGTGATCGGCGAAGCGCTCGCCCCGGAACTCTGCTTCCGACAGCTGATAGGTCTGGATCATCGTGCCCATCGCGCCGTCCAGGACGAGGATCCGCTGCCCGAGCAGCCCGTCGAGCATCGCGAGCCGCTCCTCGCGCGTCCGGGCAGGGGGCGCGGCGATCGGATCCGCGACCGGGTGGTCACGGACGGCGGGCGGCGCTGGGGCGATCGTGGTTGATGTCATGAGGTTCCGGCTGTGTCTGAGGGCCGAGTGTAGCCGTAGATCCGCCCGTTCCCGATCGTTCCCCGATCAGATCCCGGCGATCGAGCGGGTCGGCATCCTGGGTCCGCGTCGCGGCGGACCGGCGGCGGCAGCTTCGAGGAGCCGGAGTACCCGCGCACGGTGGCCCCGGAACGGCTCGAGCAGCTCGAGCATCCGGGCGTCGTCGGCACGCCTCTCGCCGGCCAGTGCCCACGCCACCAGGCTCGGCAGGTGGAAGTCGCCGACGCTCACGGCGTCCGGGTCCCCGAACGCGCGGACGGCGACCTCGGCCGCGGTCCAGGCGCCAACGCCCGGAATCGACCTCAGGCGCGCCTCCGCCTGCTCGGCGCTCAGCGCGACCGTCGCCTCGAGCCAGGCCGCGCGGGAGGCGGCCAGGCGGACCGTGTCCGCTCTCCGCCGCTCGACGCCGATGGGGTGGAACGCGAAGTAGGGAAGTGCCGCCAGTCGCGCGGGGTCCGGTGGCAGGCGCAGACCGAGTGGTCCCGGTGCCGGTTCTCCGTGGGCGACGACCAGGCCGCGGAACGAGGTGAAGGCTTCGCGTCCCGTGACCTTCTGCTCGAGGATCGCCGGGACGAGCGCCTCCATCACGGCGCCGGTGCGCCCGATCCGAAGTCCGGGCAGTCGCCGATCGAGGCCGGCGATCACCGGGTGCGTGTCGGGCCGCCAGCCGGCGACGTCGTCGTCCATCCCCACCATCGCCGGCAGCCCGTCGAGGACCGCACCGGCACCGGGACCCCAGGCCTGCGCGACGAGACGCCCGCCATCGAGCGCGATGGCGATGGCCGCCGGGCCGTCGGCGGTGCGCGTGGCACGCCACGCGCGATCGCGACCCAGGCGCATGGTCGGGTCGCCCGCGCCGCGCCACAGCGGCCGCAGGGTGCGGAACAGGTCGAGTGGCCGGTCGAGCAAGAGGCTCCGCTCGACACCACTCGGCCCGGGGACAGCTGTCATGCGGGTGTGAGGCGCTCGGGCCGACGGGTATGCAGCTCCACGGACACATCCTGCTACGGTCGGCCACGACGTGCGACCCTTCAAGGTCGTCGCGCGTGTGGCGCTCATTGCCGCGCTCGCCATGGTCGCCGTCCCCGGCCTGGCCGCCTCGGGTGCTCACCCCGATCCGGCCCTGGACCCGAGTCCTCTCGACCCCGTCGAGGTCTCGTCCCGCGTGCCCGGTTCGGCGATGACGATCCCTGTGCCCGATCCCCGGCTGCGCTCTGCCGGCGCGCTCGAGGCCGACTCCGCGCTGCTGGAGCCCGGTTCTCGTGCTCCGCTGTCCGGCCCGACTCGCCTGCGCCAGCCCGAGCCCGTACCGATCGCCGTTCGGCGGAACACGTGGCGATACGACACGAACGTCAGCTTCTATGGTCCGGGCTTCTACGGTGGCCGGACCGCCTGCGGGCTGCGCTACACGCGGGAGACGATGGGCGTGGCTCATCGGTCCCTGCCCTGCGGCACCAAGGTCCAGTTCCGATACCGGAGCCGGGTGATCACGGTTCCCGTCATCGATCGCGGGCCGTATGTCGCGGGTCGGACGTGGGACCTCTCGGGCGGCGCCTGTCGCGTCCTCGACCATTGCTGGACCGGCCCGATCGAGTGGCGGTACGTCTAGCGGGCCGGTAGGGTATCGGCATGTGCCGAAGCATCAAGACCCTGCGCCGGGCGGAGACGGCCGCGACCACCGGTGAGATCGAAGCGGCGGCCCGCCAGTTCGTACGGAAGGTCAGCGGCTACCGTGCCCCGTCGGCGCGCAACACGGATGCCTTCGAGGCGGCGATCGCCGAGGTTGCGGCCTCGTCGCAGCGCCTCCTCGAGCAGATCGGGGTTGCGGTCGAGGACGGTCCCGATCGCTGGCAGCCGAGCACCACCCACGCCCACTCGCATTCCTCGGGCTGAGCGACGGTGGCCATCGCCGTTGCGCCCTGGTGGGTCCGGCCCGGGCTCGAGGCGCGTGACGGGCGACTGACGATCCGGGGCGAGGACGTCGAGGCGATCGGCCGGCAGCACGGGACGCCCCTGTACGTCTACGACCTGGCCCGGGTCCGCGAGAACGCGTCTCAGATCCAGGCGGCGCTGGACCGAACCGGGCTCCCTCACACCGTGCGGTTCGCGCTCAAGGCGAACCGTGAGCCCGAGGTCCTGGCCGTCCTCAGGGACGTGCCGGGGATCGGGATCGATGCCTGCTCACCGGGCGAGGTGCTCCTCGCGCTCGCGTCGGGCTGGCGCCCGGGCGAGATCAGCTTCACCGGGACGAACCTGTCCGACCGGGACCTGGACGTCATCCTGGAGCACGAGCTCCACCTGAACCTCGACGCGGTGAGCCAGGTCGAGCGGGTCGGGCGTCGAGCGGGAGGTCGGACCATCGGGCTGCGCGTGAACCCCGGTGCGGGCGCCGGCTACAACGACACCCTCGAGTACAGCGGCAGCCGCCCGACGAAGTTCGGCATCTGGCCCGACCGGCTCGACGATGCCGTTGCCGCAGCGAAGCGCCACCGCCTGACGATCGACACCCTGCACTTTCATGCGGGTTCCGGCTGGCTGGCGGACGGATTGCCCCGTTTCGAGGCCGCGTTGGCGGCGGCGGTGGCGATGGCCGCGCGCCTGCGCAACCTCGGCTGTCCGATCCGCGAGGTCAACGTCGGCGGTGGTCTCGGGACGCCGGCCCGCGCCAGCGAGACGTCTGTCGATCTCGACGACTATGCGGCCGTGCTGGCGCGGCACCTCGGACCGCTGGACGTGACGATCGCCGTGGAACCGGGCGACCGGATCGCCCGCGACGCGGGGCTGCTGCTGGGCGAGGTCGTGACGGTCGAGCGGCGTGGCGACGTCACGTTCGTCGGCCTCGATCACGGCTGGAATGTCAATTGCTCGTACTTCGTCTATCGCTTCGCCCAGGAGGTGATCGTGTGTCGCGCGGCCGATGCCGAGCGGACCGAGATCGTCACCGTCGCGGGGCACATCAACGAGGCCGGTGACGTGTTCGCCGAGGACTACCCGATGCCGCCGGCCGAGGAGGGAGACCTGGTGGCGCTGGTCAACGCCGGGAGCTATCTCCAGGCGATGAGCTCAACCCATTGCCTGCGTCCCCAGGCGAAGGCGGTGTTCCTGGACGGCTGACCTGCGCTGCCGGCGTCCGAGACGAACGACCGCGGCGATCACCCGGTCGGAGAGGACCCGGATGATCGCCGCGTTCGGCTGCCAGTCGCCTCGCTGCGGAGGCGCGGTGATTACGGGAGTTGGATCAGCTTGCTGCCCCCGGTCAGGGCGATCGTGGCCTGCTTGAACGCGTTCGTCAGGTTCGCGGACGCGCCTGCCGTCTTCGGCACGCAGAAGAAGTGGTCGTTGTCGTCGTTCTCCGTGCCCGGGCAACCGTTGTCGGCGACCGAGTTGGTCGCCATCGTGGCGACCAGCTCGCTGGCCATCCTGCCCTGCCAGAAGCCGGAGTCGTCAGGGCACGGGAAGTCGTTGCTGCCGTCGAGGCCGAAGGCGACGGTGAAGATCTCGATCCCCGCCGACTTGGCCGCCGTGGCCGACGCGTTGGACTGCGCGCAGTAGGTTTCGTTGGCCGGGATATTCGTCGAGTTGTTGGGCTGGCCGTCGGTCATCAGGATGATGCCCTTGGTCACGCCCGACCGCCCGTACGTGTTGAGCTCCCAGGTCGCCATCGGGATCGGATCGGTCAGGTCCGTGCCGGTGCTCGAGTTCGTGAAGCAGCTGATGGCGTCTTCCATCGTCGAACCGTTGTTCGTGAAGTTCTGCGTGAGGTGCGGGTTCTGGCCGTGCCACGTGAGGCCGCTGAGCCCAACCGGCACCCAACGCGGGACGTCGCTCGGGGCGTTGGCCGTCCCGATCGAGGTCGCGGGCTGCGCGATGCAGGCGCCACCCGTGTTGCTGGGACCGAGCATCGACAGCGCGAGCCACTGGAAGTTCGGATCGAGCATCGTGCGCACGGAGTGGGCGGCATTTCGGGCGTTCGTCGTGTCCACGCCATTCATGCTGCTCGTGCGGTCCACGATCAGGGCGATATCGACGGCACTTTCCGGTGGGGAGCCGCAGGCACCCTTGCATGCCGATGCGAGGACGTTCGTGGTTCCTTCCGGGACGCCGACTGCCGATCCGAAGCGGAACGGCACGTCGACCTTGCCCTCGAGGACGATCGTGTTGCAGTTGTCCCCGGCAGCCGGGACACAAACGGCAGCACAGATTCCGTTGTTGCACTCCCAGGTCACGCCCGGCCCCGGATCGCAGACCGACGGCACGTCGCTGAGGCGGGGTGCGCCCGCGACGCTTCCGATGACGCACCGGAAGGTCACGGCGACGTCGCCGGCCGGCAGGCCGCCGGGATAGTTCTCGTCGACGAACTGACGGGCCATCGCGTCGGCAGCCGCGCCATCGGCGGGAAGTTGCGAGACCCCGGCCAGCGCGCCCGCGTCGAGCGCGTTCCACAGGTTCTGGTTGGCGTTGCGGAGCACGCCCACGTCGACCGCCAGGGCGACGAAGCCCAGCAGCATGACGATGACGAGGGTGAACAGGACGAGGATCTGGCCTCGCTCGGAGGAGCGCTTGCGCCGGAACATCATTCGATCCTCATCTGGACGTCGGTGTTGAGGTCCAGCTGGGTCCCGAACGTAAGCGGCCAGAGCATCGTGTAGTCGTAGTGGACGGCAACCTTGACCGAGTCACCGCTCGCCCATGGCGACGCCCCGCAGGCGACGAAACCGCTGCCGGAAGGCCGCAGGCAGGTCGTGGTGACGGTCAGCTTGCTGAGGTCGAGACCGTTCGACATCGCCCGGACGCGGTCCTCGATCGCCACCGTGTCGCCCGGCTGGACGACGCCCAGGCGCGCACCCTCTCGGGCGGCGCTGATGATCGTGACGTTGGAGAAGAGCGCCAGGCCCAGGTCGACCATCCCGGCCAGGAGCAGGACGAAGACCGGGAACGTGACCGCGAACTCGACCAGGGATTGCCCCCGGTGACCGCGGCGACGCCCGAGGCCGGACGACCGGCCGGCCTGACGGTTGTGACGGATCATCTGCGCCGAAGCCCCTCCCGAGGGACGAAGGTCCGAGTGGACGAGGGTTACTTTGGTAACCCGGACGAATGGTTCAATCGCCAGCTTTCAGGTCACCTTGCATTCGTGCACGGGCGCAACGGCGCCCGCGAATTGCCACCCGGAATCGTGGTGGCAACCCCGTCCGGGGCCGTCCTGCCGGGTCCTGGGAGGGGTACTAGCCGAGGTCGCCCCAGCTGGCCGCGGCGGTGACCGAAAGCCGGATGACGGGTCGCGAAGCGAGGCGATGCTCCCGGTACTGCTCGTACTTCGCCCGGAGCGCATCGACCGCTGCCGCGTGCTCCTTGCGCTCGGCCGGCTGGGGCTCGAGGATTTCGCCCCGCGCATTGAGGCGCACCCAGGCCAGCCGCTCCCAGTCCTCGCTCCAACGGTCGACGAGGACCGTCGCATCGGGCAGGACGAGGAGGTCCCGGACCCGGGCGAGGGAGCGCGGTTCGTCGCTCTGCTTCGGCTTGTCGTCGATGGGCGTGTACAGAACGGGGCGGCCGAGGCGATCCGCGGCGTCGGAGAGGACGAAGCAGATCGGGACGAGTCGCGGACGGCCGTCCGGAGCGGTCGTGGCCAGCACCGCGCGTCGCTCGGCGGCGACGAACGTGCGCTCCTCCGGGGTCAGGATCGGGTCGGCCATCGCGCTCGCGAGAGTCTATCCACGCAAGGACGACCCTGGGTGATCACCGGCCGTGGGTGAACCCCGGCCGCGGGCCATCCACGGCCCGGCTCTACACTCGGCTCGATGACGCAATCGCCCGAGCCGCCCGTCCGCCATGTGACGTCCACGCGGATCGTCGCCGTCCGCGGCGAGCAGCTCCTCGTCCGCGAGGACGTCGTCGTGGGCGAGGAGCCGCTTGAGATCCGCGCCGCCGGGCCTGGCCAGGAGCCGGTCGCGGTCGCGGTCACGATGCGCACTCCCGGCTCCGAGGCGGAGCTCGCCGTCGGCTTCCTCCGGACCGAGGGATTGATCGATGGACCGGAGGTGGTCCGGGTGTCGTTCGGCGACCCGCGCGCCAACGCGCAGCCGGACGACACCGTGATCGTCCACCTCGATCGTGCCTTCGATGCATCGGTGGTCGCGGAGCGCCACTTCGTGGCGACGGCATCGTGCGGGATCTGTGGCAAGGCCTCGCTCGACGAGGTCGCCGTTCGATGCGACCCGATCCCGAACGGGCCGCGGGTCGACCGCCGCACGCTGGCGGGCCTCCCCGATTCCCTGCGCGAGGCGCAGGCGGCGTTCGAGCAGACGGGTGGGCTCCACGCCGCCGGCCTGTTCACCGCGGACGGAGAGCTGGTGACGATCCGCGAGGACGTCGGCCGCCACAACGCCCTGGACAAGGTGGTGGGCGCAGAGCTGCTGGCCGGCCGCCTGCCGCTCCACGAACGGATCCTGCTGGTCTCCGGACGGGTGTCGTTCGAGATCGTCCAGAAGGCGGCCGTCGCCGGGATTCCGATCATCGCCGCCGTCTCCGCGCCGTCCGACCTCGCGATCGATGCCGCGGAGCGCCTCAACATGACGCTGGTCGGGTTCCTCCGCGGACAGGGCTTCAACGTCTACTCGCACGATGCGCGGATCGAGCTCGGGGACCTGCTCGGCCCGAGCTGACCGGCGCGAGCTGACCGGCGCGGGCCCCCTGGCGCCGAGCGCCGCCCGCCACCTCGCCTCACCACGTCCGGTGCACGGGATGCACGCCTCGACACCGGAGGGGCCTCCCGACGGCCGTTCGGTGCAGGCCTTGCACGGCTCGTCGTCCGGGCCGCGCTCCACGCGAGCCTCCGCCGCCGATGCGTGCAGCCACCGCACCTGGCAGGGATGGGACCCGGCCGCGGCAGGGATGGCACCCGGCCCGCCGTCAGGCGGGTGGGCCGGCGCCCTCCTCCCGGACACCCTTCGGCCGCAGCTGCACGAACTGGAAGCCGAATCTGCCCTTGATGCACAGGTGACCGTCGGTGACGCTCGAGTCCATCGGCGAGGTCACCTTGACGATCGAGTCGTCCTGGACGTGGAGGCTGACGGCGCAGCCCACGCCGCAGTAGGGGCAGATCGTGTCGGTGACCGTCTGGCGCGACGCATCCCAGGTTCCCGCCAGGCGCATCTCGTGCTCGGACCGGAACATCAGGGCTCCGGTGGGGCACACGCCGATGCAGTTGCCGCAGTAGACGCAGGCACTGTCGGGCAGGCCCACATTCCACTCGGTGGAGATCCTGGCATCGAAGCCGCGCCCGGCAACGGCGATCGCGAACGTGTTCTGGGCGTCGACCCCGCACGCCTCGACACACTTGTAGCAGAGGATGCAGCGCGCGTAGTCGCGGACATAGAGCTCGTTGTCGACCTTGACCGGCTGGTCCACGGTCTCGGCCGCCGCGGCCGTGGGCTCGTGGTGATGGCCGGGCTCCCTCGCGTCCCGCTCCCCGTCATCGGCGGGCGGTGCCGGCGGTCCGAAGCGACCGGGCTGCGCGTCGTAGCGCTCGAGGTAGCGACCGATCTCGCCGTTGGGCTCGGCCGGGCCGGCGAGCCAGACGTCGACCGACGAGCCGAGGAACTCGAGCACCAGCCGGCGCGAATGTCGCACGCGTTCCGAGTCGGTCTGGATCTCCATCCCCGGCTCGACGCGTCGCGAGCAGGCGGGCACCAGGACCCGCGACCCGGTCACCTCGACGACGCACACACGGCACACGTTGACCGGGGTCAGGTTCTCGAGATAACACAGGGTTGGGGTGTCGATCCCCTGGGCGCGGCAGGCCTCGAGGATCGTCGAGCCCTCGGGGACGCTCACGGTCACGCCGTCGATCGAGACTTCGACTGGTGGGCGCACGGGGGGCGGAGGTGCCTCGGGTGGCTTGCTGGGACGCGCCGCCGGATTGAGGACGATCTCGGTCAATGGCTGCGCTGCCGGCGGCTCATGCGCGTGGGGCGCACCGGGTTCGGGTGCTGGATCACGATCCGTCGACAGTCCGCTCACGAGGCCACCAGCCCGGCGCGCACCGCGCTCTCGATTGCCGATGAGGCCGTCTGCCCGAGGCCGCAGATCGAGGCGTCACGCATCGCCTGCCCGATGTCGGCGAGGAGGCCCAGCTCCTCTTCCGGCGTCGATCTGCCACGCTCGAGACGCGCCAGGAGCTCCTCCTGCCGGACGGTGCCCACCCGGCACGGGACGCACTGGCCACACGACTCGTCCCGGAAGAACGCTGCGATCCGTCGCAGCGTCCCCGGCAGATCGGCGGTCTCGTCGAACACCATCACGACCCCGGACCCGAGCGTCGCGCCGGCCGCGCGGGTCGCCTCGAAGGTGAGGGGCAGGTCGAGGGAGTCGGGGCCGACGAACACCCCGGCCGCGCCGCCGAGCAGGATCGTCCGGATCGGGCGGTCGCCGGGCACGCCACCGGCGAGCCGGATCAGGTCGCCCAGGGTGGCGCCGAACGTCACCTCGTAGACCCCCGGTCGCGCCACGTGACCCGAGACACAGAACAGCTTGGGGCCGGTCGAACCCTGGGTGCCGATGGCGGCGAACGCCGCGCCCCCGGCCTCGAGGATGAGTGGCACGTTGGCCAGCGTCTCCACGTTGTTGACCGTGGTCGGGCGCCCGAACAGGCCGACCTGGACCGGGAACGGGGGCTTGTTCCGGGGCTCGCCGCGCTTCCCCTCGATCGAATTGAACAGCGCCGTTTCCTCGCCGCAGATGTAGGCGCCGGCTCCGCGACGGAGGACGATGTCGAACGGAACGCCCGAGCCCATCACGTCGGCGCCGAGGAGTCCGGCAGCTCGTGCCGAGGTGATGGCGCTGGTGATCGCCGCGGCTGCTTCAGGGTACTCGGCGCGGAGATAGAGGAACCCGCGCGAGGCGCCCGTCGCGACACCGGCGATCGTCATCGCCTCCACGATCGCGAACGGGTCGCCCTCGAGCAGCACCCGGTCCTTGAACGTGCCCGGTTCCGACTCGTCGGCGTTGCACACCAGCTCGTGGTCGCCCGGAGCGGCCGCGACCGCGGCCCACTTGCGACCGGTGGGAAACGCCGCGCCACCCCGGCCGAGAAGCCCGGACGTGGTGACCTCGTCAATCACGCCCTGTGGTCCGATCTCGATGGCGCGTGTGAGCGCGCGATAGCCGTCGTGTGCGCGGTAGTCGTCGAGCGACGTCGGGTCCACGACGCCCACGCGGCGCAGGAGCCGGAGCTCGGGGTCTCCGTGCTGGGGGATGGTCGGGCCCGGACTCGGACCGCCTGGTGCCGTGAGCCGCGCGATCACCCCGACCGCATCGACCGGTGCCGCTGCCGACGCCGAGAACGCCTCGCCCGCACTCGTGAACAGCGCTGCCGGGGCGCGATCGCACAACCCCAGGCAGGGGCTCCGAAGCCAGGTCGTGCGTCCGTCCTGGAAGGGCGTCCCCGGGGCACCGAGGGTCCTGGTCAGGTCCGCGCACAGCTCCTCGGCGCCGGCCAGGCGGCACGCGATGTCGTCACAGACGTGGGCAACGAGCGGTGGCCGCGGCTGGGTCGCGAACAAGCCATAGAACGTCGCCACGCCATAGGCCTCGGCCGGCGGCACCGACAGCCGGCGACAGACGTGGTTCAGGCCGCCCTGGCTGATCCAGCCGACCCGGGACTGAAGCGCGTGGAGGGCGGGGAGGAGGAGGTCCCGGCGGGAGCGGGCATCGTGCCCCCCGCGAGCGGCATGACCCTCGACGGCGGCGTCGCGGACCCCGCCCGACCATCCCGACGGAGCGCCGATCTCGGGATCCAGGACGGCATCCACGGCCGCTCGTTCGGCGGGGCTCGCGGGCGGCCCGACGACGTGCAGGTCCACGCGTCCGAGTGTAGTCCCGAGCCCTCATCGATCGGGGTCCGGCCGCGCGTCAGCCGCGACCGCCGTGCTGGACGGCGTGCTCCTCCGCGAAGTCATGTTCGAGTTCGACGCGGGCTCCGCATCCTCGATAGCAGAAGTCGGCGGCCGGATCGTTGACCGATCGACAGGTTGGGCAGATCCAGGGGAGGGTGGGGGCCCCTTCGCGATTGCGGATCGCCGTCGCGATCCGGGACCGAAGCCAGGGCACGACGGACAGGGTCTCATCCATGGTCGCCTGGAGGAACCAGTTGACGACGATCCCGATGAACACGGCGAGACCACCGACCAGCAGGCCGCCGCCCCAGTCGATGCTGTCGAGGTAGGTGCCCATGTCCCCCATCTCAGCTCACCGTGCCGGCGGGGACCGGAAGCTTGTCGATCCGGATCGCGGTCGCCTTGAATTCCGCGGTCCCGGACTTGGGATCGGTCGCGTCGATCGTCAGGAGGTTGGTCGCGACGTCGTCCTGGAAGTGGAGGGTCATGAAGGCCAGTCCCGGGCGCAGGCCGGGATCGACATGGACCGGCGCCTCCACCTGGCCACGCCGGCTGATCACGCAAACGCGCTCGCCTTCGACCAGCTCGAGTCGAGCGGCGTCCTCCGGTGACACCTCGATCGACTCGCCGCGCCGGAGCGGCGAGCTGTAGCCCGCGGTCTGGACGCCGGTGTTGTAGGAGTCGAGGCGGCGGCCGGTGGTGAGGCGGATCGGGTACTCGTCGGTGAGCTTGTCCACCGGCGGGTCGTGCTCGACCGGGACGAACGGTGCGCGGTTCCCCGGGACCGGGTCCTCCCACAGCCGGCTGTGGAGGAACAGCTCGCCGGGGTGGTTCTCGTCGTAGCACGGCCACTGGATGCCGCCCAGGGCATCGAGCCGCGGATAGGACATCCCGGCGTGGACCGGAGACAGGGAGCGAACCTCGTCCCACACGGCCTCGGCGTCGGCCGGGCCCCAGTCGTGACCCATCGCGCGAGCGAGCTCGAAGATGATCTCCAGGTCGGCCTTGGCCTCGCCCGGCGGATCGAGCGCCTTGCGCACCCGCTGCACGCGGCGCTCGGAGTTCGTCACCGTCCCCTCGCTCTCGGCCCAGGCCGCACCGGCCGGCAGGACCACGTCCGCGATCTCGGCAGTGGCGGTGAGGAACAGGTCCTGGACGACGAGTAACTCGAGACCTTCGAGGAGCTCCCGGGCACGGCGCTGGTCGGCTTCCGACTGGACCGGGTTCTCGCCGATCACGTAGACGGCGGTCAGGTCGCCTCGCTCCATCGCGTCGAACATCCCCGAGAGGTGCCAGCCGCGCTCGGGTGGCACGGTCACGCCCCAGGCCCGATCGAACTTCGCGCGCAGGTCGTCATTCTCGACGTGCTGGAAGCCCGGCAGCCGGTCGGGGAGGGCCCCCATGTCGCCGCCCCCCTGGACGTTGTTCTGGCCGCGGAGCGGGTTGAGGCCGCTGCCGTATCGGCCGACGTGCCCGGTGAGCAGGGCGAGGTTGATCAGCGCCAGGACGTTGTCGACCGCGTTGTGATGCTCGGTGATCCCGAGCGTCCAGCAGATCATCGCCCTGTCCGCCTTGGCGAACGCGTGCGCGGTCTCGCGAATCAGCTCGGCAGCGATCCCGGTCTCGCGCTCGGCGTATTCGAGCGTGTACGGCTCGACAGTGGCGCGATAGGCATCGAAGTCGGCGGTCGCGCGGCCGATGAAGGCCCGGGCCTCGAGACCGGCGGCGATGATCTCGCGGCCCATGGCGTTGGCCAGCGCGATGTCGGAGCCCACGTCGAGGCCGAGCCAGAGGTCGGCCCACTCGGCCGAGTCCGTGCGGCGCGGATCGACGGCGATCAAGCGCGCCCCCCGGCGGACGCCGCGGAGGAGGTGATGGAAGAAGATCGGATGCGTTTCGCGGGCATTCGAACCCCAGAGGATGACGAGGTCCGTCTCCTCGACCTCACGATATGAGCTGGTCCCCCCACCAGCACCGAACACGGTCGCCAGACCGGCGACAGATGGAGCGTGTCAGGTGCGGTTACAGCTATCGATGTTGTTGCTGCCCAGCACGACCCTCGAGAACTTCTGGGCTGCGAAGTTGACCTCGTTGGTCGCCTTCGAGCAGCTGAAGACCCCGAACGTCCGCGGGCCGTTGGCCGCGCCGGCGGCCTGGAGCCCCTGGACCGTCCGCCGGATCGCCTCGTCCCACGTCGCGGGTCTGAGGGTGCCGGTCTGACGGTCGCCGTCGCGGACGAGCGGCTGGGTCAGTCGAACGTACTCCTTCGGCAACGATTGCCTCCGAACTGCACTGGTCCGACCACCCGAGTGTACGCCGCACGTTCCACGTTGGACCGTTTGGCGGAAGGCTGAAGGTGCACGGCGGCAACGGCGCAATTCGCGCCCATGCCCGCGGCCGGTGGGGCCGTCAGTGCAGGGAAACGGCCGGAGCGCCATCTTCGACGACGCCAACCCGCCACGAGGTGACGCCGGCAGCGGCCAGGGCGGCCTCGACCGCCGCGACCGTGCCGGCCGGCACCGCCGCCAGGAGCCCACCTGACGTCTGCGGGTCGTGCGCCAGCGCGACGAGCTCCCGCGGCACGTCGTCGCCGACGGACAGCGCCGGCGCGGTGAACCGGCGGTTGTGTCCGGCTCCCCCGGTCTCGATCCCGGCACGGGCGAGGTCGAGCGCTCCATCGAGGGCGGGCAGCGACGCCGCCGAAAACGCGAACCGCGTCCCGGAGGCGCGGGCCATCTCCAGACCGTGGCCGAGCAGGCCGAAGCCCGTTACGTCGGTTGCCCCGCGGATGCCGTGGGTGGCCAGGACCTCGGCGGCGGGGCGGTTCAGGGTCCGCATCTGCTCGACCGCGGCCTCGAAGGCCGGTTCCGCGGCGCGTCCCAGCCGCCGGCCACTGACGAGACAACCGGTGCCGAGCCGCTTCGTCAGCAGCAGGACGTCATCGGGGAGCGCCCCGCCCTTGCGGAACAGGCGGTTCGGATGCCCCGCGCCCACGACCGCAAGGCCGTACTTGGGCTCCGGGTCCCGGATCGTGTGGCCGCCGGCGAGAACCCCGCCCGCCTCGCGGACCTTCGACTGGGCGCCCTCGAGGACCGCGCGCAGCGCGTCGCGCGAGAAGTCCTCCGGGAACGCGGCGATCGACAGCGCGAACAGCACGCGACCGCCCATCGCGAACACGTCCGAGAGGGCATTGGCAGCGGCGATCTCCCCGTAGGTCCGCGGGTCGTCGACGACCGGCGGAAAGAAGTCGAGCGTTCCCAGGACCGCGAGATCGGGCGCCACGAGATAGGCGGCCGCGTCGTCGGCCGGATCGAGACCCGCAACGAGGCCGCGTTCCGTGTCGCCGGCGCCGAGCCCGGCGAGCGCCTCGGCCAGGACGTCGGCGCCCAGTTTCGCGGCGCACCCGCCACAGTCCGTGAGATCGGTCAGCCGGATCGGTGGCTCGGCCAGATCGGTCATCCGGTGATCATAGGTTCGGACGGGCTCACGCTTCGGCGGCGACCGAGACCGCCGCGGCCTGCGGTGCTCCGGCGTCGGGCAGGACGCGCCACGCCGCAATGAGGGCGACCAGTCCGAGGGCTGCTGCCCACGGGGCCGCCCAGGCGAACCCACCCGCCTCCAGGACCCGGCCGGTCACGATCGGGCCGACCACGGCGCCCAGGTTGATCGCGCTGCTGAGGAACGCGAGGAGCGTGCCGCGCGCGCTGGACGAGAGGCTGGCCACGATCGTCTGCATCGCCGGGATACCGGTCCAGGTCCCGCCTGCCCAGACAGCGAACACGAGAACGGTGACCGGCAGGGCGACCGCCGTGGCCGGGAGCAGGAACGCGGCTCCCGCGAAGGCGGCGATCGCAACCTGGACCGTGCGGCGGGCCCCGAGACGCGCGATCACGCGATCGGAGAAGCGGGTCGCGGCGACACCCACCAGACCGACGACGGCATACACCAGTCCGGCCTGGTTCGAGGGGATGCCATAGGTGCGATGGACGAACTCGGCCACGTAGACGAACAGGCCAAAGGTCGCCGTCAGCCACAGGAACGTCACCGACAAGGCGGCCCGGGCACGCGGATCGCGGATCGCGACCCGGATCGTGGCGAGGTAGCCCGGCTCCTGCCCGGCGGTACCGGGAGGCCGGTCGAGCGCGGGCAGGCGCAGGACGAGCAGGGCGGCCGCGATCGCGACGACGAAGATGAAGCCGAACGAGCCGCGCCAGCCGGTGATGATGGCGGCGAGCGCGCCGAAGGGGAGCCCAAGCAGCGTCGACAACGGGAACATCCCGGCCAGCAGCCCCATCGCGCGGGCCCGGCCTTCCGGGGCGGCGAGATCCCCGGCGGCGGCGAACGCGGCCGGCAGGACGATGGCCCCACCCACGCCGTTGATCGCCCGTGCGAGCAGGAGGACCGGGAGCGAGGGCGCGAGGATGCATCCGAGGGCAGCGACGGCAAAGATCGAGAGTCCGAGCAGGAGCGCGAAGCGGCGGCCCCGACGGTCCGAGATCGGCCCGAAGACCGGGGCCAGGACCGCGGTCGGCAATGCATAGGCGCTGGCGAGCAGGCCCACCTGGGCGATCGGCTCCTGGAGGTCATCCGAGATCGCCGGCAGCACGGCCGCCACGATGTACGAGTCGACGCCCACCGCGAACACGGCCAGCGCCAGCGGGAGCATCGACAGCATCCCGGCAGGGTACTGTCCGCGGCCGGAGTTCCGGGCGCCGGACGCTACCATCGAGCGGGAGCGGTTCGGTCCCGGTGGGCCGCCTGGTCTTCAAAACCTGTGGCGTGGCGCTCGGCGTTGCGCGGTGGGTTCGACTCCCATCCGTTCCCGCCAGAGAGCCAGGATGCCCGACACCAGACCACGACCACCCAGCGTCGAACGCCTGATCGCGGCGGCCCGCCCGCGCCTCGGCGAGCGGGAGCATGCTGCCGTCGTTGCGGCCGCCCGCCGTGTGATCGCCGACGAGCGGGACCGACTCCGCGGGAACGGTCGCCCGGCGCGTGATGCCGACGACCTGGCCGCGGAGCTCGTCGCGCGGCTCGACGCGAGTACGGCGCCGATCTCCGTGGTCAACGCCACCGGTGTGATCGTCCACACGAACCTTGGCCGCGTCCCCTGGCCCGAGGCCGCGATCGAGGCAGCGGCAGCGGCAGCGCGCGACGCCCTGTTCCTCGAGCTCGACCGGGCCACGGGGCGCCGCGGCCGGCGCTACCGCCAGGCCGAGGATCTCCTCCTCGCGCTGACCGGCGCCGAGGACGCGCTCGTGACGAACAACAACGCCGCTGCCGTGGCGCTCGCGGTGGCGCTCGCCGGCCGGGGCGGCGGCGTGGCCGTGTCGCGCGGCGAGCTGGTCGAGATCGGTGGTGGCGTGCGCATCCCCGAGATCGTCCGACGAGCAGGGGCGCGGCTCGTGGAGGTGGGGACGACGAATCGGACGCGCGTCGACGACTTCGCCGAGGTCCTCGGCACCGGACGGATCCGGATGGTCCTCCGCATCCACCAGTCGAACTTCCGCCAGGAGGGCTTCATCGAGGCGCCCGACCCGGTCGCGGTCGCCAGGGTTGCCCACGAGCACGGCGCGATCGTCGTCGACGACCTGGGCTCGGGGGCACTCCTCGACACCGCGGCGTTCGGTCTGACCCACGAGCCTCAGCCATCCGAACGACTGGCGTCGGGTGGCGACGTCGTCACGTTCAGCGGCGACAAGCTCGTCGGCGGACCCCAGGCCGGGCTGATCGTCGGGCGTGGCGACCTGGTGGCGCGCATCCGCGAGGACCCGCTGGCGCGGGCGATGCGACCGGACAAGGCAACGCTCGCAGCGGTCGCGGCCACGCTGGCCCTGTACCGCAACGGAACGGCGACGCGGACGATCCCCGTGTGGCGGATGATCGCGACCACGGAGGGCGAGCTCCGGGCACGGGCGACCACGCTCGCCACGGCGACCGGCGCCGAGGCGGTCCCGCTTCGAGCGACCGTCGGCGGCGGGTCCCTCCCCGGTGAGACGCTTCCGTCCTGGGGACTGGGACTGATCGGACGATCCGCCGACCGGCTCCTGGCTGCGCTGCGAACGGGTGAACCCGCGGTCGTGGGGCGGATCGAGGACGGACGCGTGGTCCTGGACCTCCGAACCGTGCCCCCCGAGGCGGATGAACGCCTTCGGCGGGCGATCGCCGCAGCAACGCGATGACCACGGTCGTCGTCGGCACCGCCGGCCACATCGATCACGGCAAGACGACGCTCCTCCGCGAGCTGACCGGGATCGACGCCGACCGCCTGCCCGAGGAGCAGCGGCGCGGGATGACGATCGACGTCGGGTACGCCCATCTGACCTTGCCCGACGGGTCCGAGCTCGACTTCGTCGACGTTCCCGGGCACGACCGACTGGTCGGAAACATGCTCGTCGGGGCGGGCGAGATCGACGCGGCCATCCTCGTGGTCGCGGCGGACGACGGCCCTCGCGCCCAGACGATCGAGCACCTGGAGCTGCTCGATGCACTCGGCATCGCGAGCGGGATTGCGGTGGTCACGAAGACCGACCTCGTGACCGACGCGCGCGTGGACGAGGTGGTCGGCGGCGTGACCTCGCTCCTGGAATCGACAGCGTTGGCCGGCTCGCCGGTCGTCCCCGTGTCGTCGCACACCGGCCACGGCCTGGACGTCGTGCGCGAGGCCCTGTTGGCCCTTCGCGATCGGGCCCGCGTGCCCGGCGCAGCCGGCGCACGACTCGCCGTCGACCGTGTGTTCACGGTCAAGGGCCGCGGCACCGTGGTGACCGGGACCCTGCGCGGATCGATTGCACCCGGCGACCGGTTGCGCCTCGTGCCCGGCGATGGGAATGTGCGCGTTCGCGAGGTCCAGGTCCACGGTCGGGCGGTGGAGCGATCGACCGGGGGCCGGACCGCCCTCAACCTGGCGTCGGTCGATCCGGGCGAGCTCCACCGGGGCATGGTCCTGACCACGGAGCCGGAGGTCCGCACCACCGATCGCCTGCTCGTCTCACTCCGACCGTCAATGGGCGTGCACGAGCTGCCGCGTCCCGGGCATCGCCTCCGGGTCCACCTCGGGACCGCGGCGATCGGTGTCGAGGTCGGGCGCCGGAAGCGCGAATTCGCGGATCTTGTCGACGGCCGGCGGGTCGTGGTGCTTCGGCTGGATCGTCCGATCGCCGCCGCAGCGGGCGACCGATTCGCGCTCCGGCGATCATCCGCCCCGCACACGGCCGGCGGCGGCGTCGTCCTCGACGCCGAGCCGCCACGGGGGCCGTCACGGCGCCGGTTCACGACACCTCGGCTGCTCTCACTCGCCTCGGCCACGGCGCACGACGATGGACCCCGGCTCGAGCTTCACGGCATCCTCGACGGAAGGCCTGCCCCGGACATCGTCGAGGCCCTCCACACGCGGGCGATTGCCGCGACCTCGGGCCCCGCGCGCTTGGCCACGCTTCGTGGATCGCTGGTCCACGAGCTCCGACGACAGGCCACGGTCGACGGAGCGGAGGCAGCCCGGATCGTCGATCGCCTCCTCGAGGGTCTCGTCACGGCCGGTCGCCTGCGACGGTCCGGTGACCGCATCCACGCTGCGGACGACGATGACCCCGGATCGGCTCTCCACGAGGTGATGGCTCGCCTGGAGGCGATCCTGTCCGGGCCCGCACCGCCGCCCCTGGCCGAGGCCGCCGCCGCTGCAGACTGCCCGCACGAGGGGATCCGGACGCTCGAAACCACGGGTCGGATCGTCCGGGTGGAGGACGACCTTGCGTGGTCCGCCTCGACCTACCATCGGCTGACCTCGACCGCTCTCGAGCTCGCCGACCGATCCGCGCTCACGCCCGCGGCCATGCGCGACGCCACGGGCACCAGTCGCCGCTACGTGCTGGCGATCCTCGAGGACCTCGGTCGGAAAGGGATCCTGACCCGAACACCCGCCGGCCACGTGCGCGGTCCGCGCGCTCCGAGGCAAGCAGGCACGATGCGATGACGCTTCCGTCGGCCAGCGGGATCGTCCTGGCCGGCGGCCGCTCGTCCCGATTCGGTCGCGACAAGCTCACCGAGCTCGTCGATGGCCGGCCACTTCTCCACCACGCGGTGTTTGCCATCGATGGCGTGTGCGTCGAAACCCTCGTCGTGGTCGCGCCGCTGGCGGACCCGCCGCCGCTGCCGGCCGGGAGCAGTGTCCGAGTCGTTCGCGACCCGGAACCGTTCGGAGGACCGCTGGTCGGCGTGGTCGTCGGGCTGGAGCAGGCCCGCGAGCCGCTCGCGCTGGTCGTCGCCGGGGATATGCCGCGGCTGCAGCCGGCGGTCCTGCGAGCGATGCTCCACGCCCTCGAGGACGCGGACGCCGAAGCGATCGTCCTCCGCTATCAGGGACGCGACCAGCAGCTTCCGCTTGCCGTCCGCAATGGCGTCGCCACGGCCCGCGCCCGCGCCCTGCTCGCGCGCGGGGAGCGGAGCCTGGCCGCCCTCGTCCGAGCACTCCGTGCCCGCGGCATCGAAGAGACCGACTGGCGAGGAATGGACCCGACCGCTGCCACCCTCAGCGACATCGACCAACCCTCCGACCTCGCTCGTGCGCGGCGCTGACAGAATCGAACGACGCCCGCCGGGAGGGCGGGCGTCGTGTGGGCTGGAGTTGAGCGGAGCTCCCGGTCAGCCCCGATAGGGGTAGTCGCTCAGTCGGGGGACCACCGTGGTCTCACGGCTCGTCTCGGGGGCCTGGAGGGCCGCCTTGATCGAGGCGACGGCCGCCGCGATCCGGGAAGGCCGGCTCTTGTGAGCGCGGGCAATGGCCCGGTGCGCATTGGCTTCGGCGATCAGTTCCTGGGATCGCTCGTTGGCGAGGAACAGTGCCTGCTGGGCGCTATAGGTCGCGAAGGCGTTCATCACTGGGCTCCTTTCCGGGATCGTTCCCGGCAACGCCGGTCCTCGATCACAGTCGGATGATCGCCTTCGCGCGCGATCGGCCACACGGACGCGCGTCCCCAACTCGTCTACGTCATGCGACGTAGCGCGCGATGGAGCGCCGTCAACCCTCGAGCGCGGCGTCCTCGTAGACCGCAACCCCGTCGACGAACGTGGCCACGACGCGGGCATCGGCGATCGGGCCGGACCCGCGATCGAACAGGTCGCGATCCAGGACGGCCAGGTCGGCGAGTCGCCCGGGCGCCAGGACACCGGCGTCGTCGAGGTGGTTGACATAGGCGGAGCCGGCGGTGAAGGCGGCCAGCGCGTCCTGGAGCTCCAGCCGCTCCTCGGGCAGGAAGGGCTCGTCCTCCGCGCCGGGCATCGCGCGATGGACGGCGACATGGAGCTGGGGCATCGGATCCGCGGTGGAGACGCTCCAGTCCGAGCCCATCGCCAGCACCGCCCCGGCTCGCCGCAGGGACCGGAACGGATACTGCCAGCCCGCCCGGACATCGCCCAGGAACGGGATCGTCAACTCGTCCATCTGCGCTTCCCTGACAGCCCACAGGGCCTGCGCGTTCGCGACCACGTCCAGCTCGGCGAACCGCGGCACGTCATCCGGATGGATCACCTGGATGTGCGCGATGTGGTGGCGATGGTCGCTGCGGCCGTTGCGCGAGCGGGCGACGTCGAACGCGTCGAGGGCCTCGCGGACAGCCCGGTCGCCGATCGCGTGGACGTGGACCTGGAAGCCCTCGGTGTCGAGGGCGGCAACGGCATCGTTGAGCAGGGCCGGCTCGACGAAACTCAACCCATGGTTGTCGGTCGCGCGTCCGTCGAGGCTGAGATACGGGTCGATCATCCCGGCGGTGAAGTTCTCGAACACGCCGTCCTGCACGATCTTGACGGCGGTCGGGGCGTACCGACCCGCGTGTCCCTTCGCCCGGCGCTCGACCAGCTCGGGAACCTGCTCCAGCCCCCGCTCGTGCTCCCACCACAACGCACCGACGACGCGCGGGGTCAGCTCGCCGGTCGCCGCGAGCGCGTGGTAGGCCGCTTCGTACTCGGGCTGGATGTTCGCTTCCTGCCAGTTCGTGATGCCAAGCGCGTGAAAGTGCCGGATCGCCCAGCGGAGGGAAGCCACCCACTCCTCGTGCGTGGGTTCGGGGAGCAACCGCTCGACCAGCCGGCATGCCCCTTCGTGGAGGGTGCCGGAGGGCGTCCCATCGGGATCGCGTTCGATCCGTCCGTCGGCGGGATCCGGAGTCTCGGCGCTGATGCCCGCGCGCTCGAGCGCGGCGCTGTTCACCCAGGCTCCGTGGCCGTCGCGGTTGTAAAGGAACGCCGGCTTGCCCGCCGTCACCCGGTCGAGATCTTCCCGGCGAGGTGTCCCGCCCGGAAAGTCGGGCATGGACCAGCCGTCGCCCTCGACCCATTCGCGTTCCGGGTGCTCGGCGACGTATCGCGCGATGACCTCGAGGTACCCGTCCCGTCCCTGGGTGACCCTGAGGTTGCACCGGAATTCGGTCAGCGCGGACATCACGGGATGGGTATGAGCGTCGCCGAACCCCGGTGTGACCATCCGCCCGTGCAGCTCGACCACCCGCGTGGATGGCCCCACCTGCTCGCGGACGACGGAGGCCGGTCCGACCCCCGCGATCCGCCCGTCGCGGACCGCGATTGCCTCCGCGCTGCTCCGGGCGGCATCTGCCGTCCACACCCGCCCGCCGGTCAGGACCAGGTCGGCAGGCCGATCAGTGCTGGCGTGCATCGTGGGCAGGATGCCACGACCACCCTGCGGCACACCACCCGACCCGTGTCGTGGGACCTGCCACGATGTCCGACATGGCAACGGTTCACCTGCTCCACGAGGGCTACGCCGGGGATCGGGTCGCCTCGTCGGTCGTCCTCGTCCGCGACGGGGATGCACTGATCGTCGCCGACCCGGGGATGGTCGACGGCCAGGCCAGGATCACGGATCCGCTTCGCGGGCTGGGCGTTGCTCCCGAGGCGGTCACGCACGTCTTCCTGTCGCATCACCACCCCGACCACACGATCAACGTCGGCCTGTTTGCGAACGCCGAGGTGGTCGACTACTGGGCCCGCTACCGCGGCGACGAGTGGCTGGACATGCCCGGCGACGGGTATCACCTGTCGGACAAGGCGCAACTGTGGCTGACGCCCGGCCACAGCAACGAGGACGCGTCGCTGATCGTGGAGGCGGACGACGGGGTCTATGCGCTGACGCATCTCTGGTGGCGGGGCGACCGCACGCCGGAGGTCGACCCGCTCGCGCCCGATCAGGCCGTCCTGGAACGGAACCGTGAGCGTGTCCTGGCCGCGGCCGACATCATCGTTCCCGGTCACGGAGCCGCGTTCCGGGCTCGCTGATCGGGCTCGGAACCGGACCGGCCTGCGAGACGTCGAGGACCCGATCGGCCGCCAACACCGGGAGCCCGACCATGACCTCGCTCCACCCGCATCGCGTTGCTGCCATCGCGATCGTCATCGCCACGACCGTCGCGCTTGGCGGCTGCTCGGGCGCACCACCTGCGGCGTCGGTGCCGCCCTCCCCCTCGTCGCCGCCGTCGACCTCGCCACCCGCCTCGGCCGCGCCCACCGCGCCACTCGACGTCGATGGTGTCGTCGGCGGCCAGGCCGCCCTTGCCGGTACCCGGATCGCGGTGCAGGGCTTCCTGCTGATCGAGCCGAACGGCATGCGGATGTGCGCCGTCGTCCTCGAGTCCTATCCGCCGCAATGCGGCGGTGGCTCGATCCTCATCCAGGGCACCGTGCCGGATGACGTTCGGGCGCAACTGACCTCGACCGAGAACGAGCCCGATCTCCATCAGGCAGCCTGGGGCGACGTCGTCGTGACCGGCACGCTGACCCTGGTCGACGGCGGAACGCCGACGCTTGCCATGGACGGGATCTCGGTCGTCGCCCCTGAGTGACCTGCGCGGCGGCTAGCCCGCGCGCCGGGCCACGATGTTGAGCCTCACGTAGTCGATCGCCTGCCCGGGGAGACCGTCGGCGACCGCTCGAACGAACGCGGCTCGATCCGCCTCCGGGAGCCTCGGAAGGTGGGCTCGGAGACAGACGGTGGCCAGGAACGCCTCGAGCTCCTGGCGCGACTCGAATCGGGTCGGCTCGTCGGACAGCCAGGTCTGCACGGCATCGAAACCGGCCTCGCGAAGGCGTCGCGAAGTTGCCTCCGCGGTCTCGAAGTGGTGCTGTCCGTGGCGGGGCTGTCCGAGCCGTTCGACGACCTGGAGCAGGTGCTCGATGTTCCCGGCGCCGCCGCACTGTGCCACAAGCCGGCCACCGGGGCGAAGGACGGCGGCGAGATGGCGAAAGAGCGCATCGTGGTCGGGGACCCAGTGGAAGGTCGCGGTGGACAGGATCGCGTCGACCGGGTCGACCGGCAGCGGCCGACCCAGGTCGGCGACCACGAACTCCACCCGATCGCCGAACCTC
>DATBLH010000035.1:0-22283 GCA_036555445.1 Candidatus Limnocylindrales bacterium | reverse complement strand
CTGGGTCGAGGCGCCCGCCCATGTCGAATGTGAGTGCGATCGCGTCGCTGTCGCGCCGGCCGTGCGAGACGACGGTGGACGGTCCCGTTGGGATGGGGGTCGGACCCGGCGTGGCCGACGGAGGCTGGGCGCCGGACGGGCTCGGAGTCGCGGATGCGCTCGGCAGGTTGTCGGGATCGACGACGGAGCCCGGGATGACCACGAGCGTCCAACCGACCGCGATCCGGTTCGGGGCGTAATCCTCGGACTCCGGGTCCAGGGTCGGATACGCCGCCCGGTTCCAGAACGCGATGCTGCGGGGTGTCGTCTGGTAGCGCCGTGCGATCGAGGTCAGGGTGTCTCCGCGCACGACGACATGGCTGACGAACGTCGGAGCGGGCGACAACGTGGGACGGACGAAGCTGGGAGACGGCGACGATGTCGGCGACGAACTCGCGGAGGGAGCAGGACTCCGGGATCCCGGAGCCCTCAGCCCGAGCAGTTGTGGCGCAAACGCGATCGTCGCCACCAGCAGGATCGTGAGCAGTGCCGCCAGGCCGGCGGCAACGGCGGCCCATGGGGCCGTCCGGGCGGATGGCGCGGTGCGGGCGCGAAACTCGGGATCCATGCCGCCAGTCTGACGTCACGATCGCGCGCGGGGTGACGCCGCGACCGGCGGCGACGCTCGCGGGGCGCCGCTCAGGCCGCCGGAGCGCTCGGGGAGTCGACCGGCGTGGGCTCCTTGAGCGAGAACTCGCCCGCAAGCGCGAGGCCTTCCTCGGCGGTTGCGATCCGCCCACCACCGGAGCGCTTGGCGACGAAGCACGCCCGGTCGGCCGCCAGCAGCAGCGCATCTGCCGACACGCCATCGGTCGGGAAGGACGCGACGCCGAGGGATGCGCTCACCGCCACGCCCTTGTAATGCCACGGGCCGCCGCGGCTGCCCATCGCGTGAACCGCGGCGAGCACGCGCTCGGCCACCGACAGCGCGGCGGCGGCGTGGGTCCGCGGCAGGAGGAGGACGAACTCGTCGCCGCCATAGCGGAACACGTGGTCGGTGTCGCGACCGGCACTGACGAGCACCCTTGAGATGTCGGCGAGGAGTCGATCGCCGGCCTGGTGCCCCAGCGCGTCGTTGACCGCCTTGAAGTCGTCGAGGTCGATCATCACCAGGCTGAACGGGTCGCCCGCGGCGACACTCGAGCCGAGCCACTCCCGGAAGGTGCCGTGGTTGAGGAGCCCGGTGAGGTCGTCGGTCCGGGCCTTGATCTCCACGGCCCGGTGGACCTCGGCGTTCTGGAGGGCGATCGAGACCTGGCCGGCGAACAGCTTGACCAGCTCGAACTCATCCGGCGTGAACACGTCCGCCGCCCCGAGGCGCTCGAGGGTCAGGACACCGGTTGCCCGTCCGCGGCTGCCGAGCGGGACGACGATGAGGCTGCCGGCCACGGGACCGAGCTCGGGCGAGTGGTTGACGCGGGTGTCGGTGCTCTGGTCGAGGATGAGGACCGGCTCGTCGTGATCGACGACCCAGGTGGCGATCCCGGTCTCGCCCTCGGCCCACGGCTCGAGGTAGTACTCGGCGTGGATCCCCCTGGCGACGAGCGGCGTGAGCAGGCCGGTGGTCGCGGACACGGCCTCGATCGCGATGTTGTCGCAGGGCACGATCGTCCCGATCCGCTCGGCGATCTGGTCCAGCACCTGTCGCGGATCGAGCGTGGACAGGATCGACTCGGTGATCCGGAGGAGCGCCCGCTGGCTCCGGAGCTGGCGCTCCAGGGCCTCCGACTGGGCACGAAGCAGCTGCGTCGAGTCCGCGTTGGCCATCGCCTGAGCCGCGAAGCTCGCGTAGATGACAAGGAGTCGCAGGTCGTCGTCGCGGAACTGGCTCAGTCCGAGCTTGCTCAGGACGACCACGCCGAGGACCTGGTCCTCATGGATCATCGGCGCCAGGAGCATCGACTCGTCGAGGTCCTCCTCGGTCCCCGGGATCGTGGACGCGCGCGGGTCCTTGGCAGCGTCCGGGAGGTTCTGGGCGATCCGGTGCTCGGCGACCCAACCGGTGATCCCCTCGCCGATCGCGACCTTGAGCTGCTCCGGCGTCTCGTCGACGTACTCGCCGACCTGGCCCTGCATCGCGACCGGGATCAGGTCGTCGCCCTGGCGGCGATAGACGCGGACGTTGTGGTAATCGATGAGCTGGCGGAGCTCGTTGGCAATCGCGAGACCGATCTCGTTCACGTTCGTCAGCCGTGACAGGCGGGCGCCCAGCTGCTGGATCGACTGCAGCTGGGCCGCCCAGGCGGCCATCCGTGCGTAGTTCTGGGCGTTCTTGATCGCGAGGCTGGTCTGGGTGGCGAGCGCGGACATCGTGTCCAGCTCGCTCTCCGACCACGCGTGAGGCCGATCGTGGTAGACGTTGAGCAGGCCCAGCAGCCGGGTGCCGTCGAACAGCGGCGCCGTGCACAGGGTGTCGAAGCCCTCCTGGACCACGGCCGCCCGAACGAGCGCCCCGCGCGGGTCGTCGCGATAGCCGACGGAGAACAGCGGCCGTCGGGCCGCAACGGCCGCGGCCGGGAGCGATGGGCTGGGGAACTCCCGCACCGCCGCGAGATAGGCCTGCGAGAGCCCGCGAGCGACCTCGGCGATCGCCCGGCCGTCGGGCTGCTGGAGGAAGACCGCGGCACGGTCGGCCTCGAACAGGACCAGTGCATGGTCCACGAGCCCGGACAGGATCTGGTCCAAATCGAGCTGTGAGCCGATGTCCTGGGCAACACGCCGGAGGGCGTCGGCGCGATGGAGCTGGTGATCGGTCTCGGCCGCCGACTCGGCGATCTGGATCGTGCCGCCCAGGGCCCGCGCCGCGGCCACCGCAAACGCCTGGTCGTCCTCGGCCAGCCGCGAACCCGCACGACCAACGAGGTGGAGGACGCCCCAGGCCGCGGATCGACCTTCAATGGCGACCGCCAGCTGCGACGCGCCGGCCGTGCCGGGGATCGGTCCCGAGCCGGCTCCACCGGACTCGACGACGGCGTGGGCCTCGGCCCGGCCGGTTCCCGCCTCCTCGCCAGCCTCGGTCACCCCCCGCTCACGCCGGTAGGGCCCGTCGAGAGCGCGGCCGAGGATGCCGCGGTCGGTCCCGGCCGGGATCGCCACCGCGTGACCGGAGCCGGCGACGGCCCGCGGCTCGAGCCCACCGTCGACCACTCGCCACACGACGACGAGGTGGTAGCCGCGGCCGTCGCGAATCCTTCGCACTGCCGCCTGTAGGGTTGCGTCAGGATCGCCCTCGGTTCGTCGCGGCATGGCGGCGAGCGACGCGAGATCGGCGATCAGCGCCAGGTCGGCAGCCCGGTCCGGATCGCCGGCATCGCCCTCAGCGCGAAGACCGGCCGCAACCGGACCCTCGTGGTCGGCGCCGAGAACACGCTCGAGAGGCCGCAGGACGGCTCGCTGGAACCCACCTCGACGAGGGGATCGAGGTGGGGGTGTCGCGATGCCATCGGGGGCACCGTTCACCGCGGCCGCCAGGAAGCGCTGCAGATCGCCCATCCGGTAGCGCCGGTCGCCACGAGGGTTGATCCGGTAGTAGCGCAGGCGACCGGCATCACTCCACGCGCGAATCGTGTTCGGATGGACACCGAGCAACCTCGCCGCCTTGGTTACGGAGAGGGTCGCATCGAGCGGTCGCTGGGTGAAGGGCGTGGGCATGTCGCCTGTGGGATATGTGAACTCGTGGCGAGCCTACCAAGCTCACAGTTCTTGCCAATAGGACGAAAGTCCCTTGCCCGCTCGGACACGCCCGGGAAGCCGTTGCGCCGCCACCCTCGAGCGGCTCCAACGCCCGGATCGGCCCCGGATCAGCCCCGGTGGCCGTGCTCCTGGCGACCAGCCCGGCGCCCCGTCGTCCGAACGTAGACGAGCGTCGCGATGGCCGATACCAGCGCGATCGCGATCACCGCTCCGAGGGCGAACAGCGGCTGCCCGACCAGCCCGGGCCCCTCACCGCTCGACCGCGGGTCACCTCCGGCGCCCGGCGTGGGTGTCGCGGCGGCTACCGACGGAGGCAGGACGAATCCCGCGACCCACCAGGCCGCGGCAACGGCCAGCAGGATCCCCGCGACCGCGAGCAGGACGGCGGCCAGGCGGGGTCGGTCCGGTGAGTCAGCGGCCAGGACGCGCATGGCCTCGGCCGGCTCGAGGGTGGTCAGGATCAGCGGTCGTCCGAGGCCGGCCCTCATCCGCGGTCCAGTGGACGTCCCCACCGGCACACCGAGCACGATCGCGTGATCGACCGAGGACACCTGCTCGATGACGGCTCGGACCGGGGTCGTGCGAGGCAGGTCTCCGGGAACGCGGTCGGGAACGTCGCCGGCGGTCCCGACCGACTCGCGCGGAATCACGACCAGGCCGTCTGCGAGCTCCTCGGCGGCGATGGCGATCGACGACAGGCCCTCGCGGACGGTGAACGGGACCGCCTCTCGACCGTCCTCGACGGTCTCCCAGCGACCGCGGCGACGTGCCTGGAAGCGGGTGCGGCGGAGGACCAGCGGACGATGGGCGTCGTCCTCGAAGTCGTCCTCGGCATCGATCCGTCCGTCGATCCGGACGTACCGGGCCGGCCCCGACTCGGAGATCCGGATGGCGTCATCGACGGTCGTCCGTGGCGTGGCGGCGAGGAGTCGACCCACCCGGTATCGAGGTCCGATCGCGCGCAGCACGAGCCACGCGCCGACGAGCGCCGCGATACCCGCGGCGAACGGGACGAGGGGGGTCACGGGCCGATGATAGCCGGGCCGGGCGGTCGGTCCGGTGAGGGAATCGAAGGGCCCGAAGGAACCTACTCGACGCGTGGGCGTTGAGGTGATCTCAGCCGTTAGCGTCGCTCGGCCCCTCCGGGCTGATCGCTAGGCTACCGGACCGTCTCCGGCACGGTCAATGGGCTTGTCCACGAGAACTCGACAACCGGTCCGGGTTATCCACGGCGCGTCCCCAGCGCAACCGTGGTCCAGCGCGGTTCCCGGCCGCCTCGAGCATCAGGTGGCCTGCTGGGGTGCCGATCGGCCGGTCGCGGGATCCAGCGCCGAGACCGTGCCGCCGTAACTCGTGAGGACCAGTCGTCCGCCCACGAGCTCGGCTCCGGCAACGACGTCCGAATGGGCGATCCGCCAACTGACGTCTCCGTCCTCGCGGAGGGCGAACGTCTCGACCTCAGCCTGGACCAGGACGTGGGGCAGGCGCGAGGACGCGAGCAGGGCCACCAGGGGCGACGCGGACCGGTGATGCCAGCGCAGGTCCCCGGTCCGGAGCGCGAGGCCGTAGGTGTGGAACCCGTATCCCACGACCAGGAGTGCAGCCACGTCCCACACCAGGGCGCGAGGCTGGTCGAAGATCGTCGACGCAAAGCGCGCGGTCCAGCTGCCGCCGGGGCCGTCTACGCGGACCTCGGCCCTGCACAGGGCGTCGGCGTCCGCCGAGACCAGCGATCCGTGGTCGGCCAGGGACCCGCCGGCCTCCGACAACGCGAAGACCGCGGGTCCTTCGCCGCTGCCTGCCCATCGCCAGCGTGCCCGGAGCCCGCCTGGGTAGGCGACGACCGCATCGTGCGCGGTACCGGTCAGCCGACCCCTCCTGCGCCGATCCGGTGGGTCAGGCGCCCGCGTCCGCCGCCGCGCCGACGCCGGCTGCCTGCTCCGCCTCCACGTCCGCGGCTCGTCTCACCTCGGTGATCGGGGCGACGTGGGCGTTCGCGAGCGTTCGCAACGTGGCCGGGGGGACGGGAAACACGGCGCTCGGCGTGCCCGCCGCCGCCCAGACGACCCGGAACCGGCCAAGGTCCGGGTCCATGATCACCCGCACGGGCCGCCGGTGTCCGATCGGGGGAATCCCTCCGATCGTGAATCCCGTCAGTTCGTTCGCCTCGCGCGCGGTGGCCCTGCGGACCCCGGGCTGACCGGTCACCGCAGCCAGCCGGGCGATGTCCACCCGGTTCGGACCCGACACGAGGCACAGGATCGGCTCGAGGTCGTCGTCCTCGCCGGGAGCCACGAAGACCAGGGACTTCACGATCTGGCCGAGCTCGGCGCCGACCGTGGCGGCCGCGTCGGCGGCGGTGTGCGTCGACTCGTCGAAGACCCGCACCTCGATCGCCACCCCCTTCCGCTGCGCGGCGTCGATGACGCGCTGGATCGCCACGCCGACGGGACGCTGAGGGCTTTCGGGCACCGATCGAGTCTAGCACCCACGCTTGGCGCCACCCGCGGCCCGCGGGCTGCGACTACGATCCCCGGACGGTGGATCAGGACCGTGGTGCGTTGCGTGCGCTGGTGCTTGCGGACGGGGGTCGATGCTCCCGGCGAGGCCTCGACGCGAGCTGGCGCGGCTGGGATGACGGCGTGGGCCTGGTCGTCGCCGCCGACGGTGGTGTCGACCTCGCCGATGCCCTGGGGCTCACCATCCAGCGCTGGATCGGCGACGGCGATTCGACGTCGCCGGAGCGGTTGGCCGAGCTGGCGACGGCCGGCGTCCACGTGACGCGCCTCCCGGAGGCGAAGGACGAGTCGGATACCGAGCTGGCCGTCCTCGATGCGATCGACGCCGGCGCGACCGAGATCACGATTCTCGGCGCGCTCGGGGGTCCGAGGCTCGATCATGCGCTCGCGAATGTCGGCCTTCTCGCCCACCCGCGCCTCCTCGACCGGCCCGCGCGCCTGCTCAGCGACGAGGCGAGGGTCAGCCTGGTGGCCGCCCCGGGCCCCGCGGGAGCCGTCGTCGATCGGTCCCTCCGCGGCCGGATCGGCGACCTGGTGTCCCTCCTCCCGGTCGGCGAAGGGGTCGTGGGCGTGACCACGCGGGGGCTGCGGTACCCCCTGCGCGACGAGCCGCTGCCGGCGGGTCCGGCACGCGGCCTGTCCAACGTACGGGAGGCGCCCGACGCCGGCGTGTCTCTCCGACGCGGGCTCCTGCTGGTCGTCGAGACCCCTGCTACCCTCGCACGATGAGCATGCCCCAGGTGGGCGATCGCGCCCCCGAGATCGCCCTGCCCGATCAGTCCGGCACGGTCCACCGGCTAGCGGATCAGGTCGGGCGGTGGACGATCGTGTACTTCTATCCCACCGACGACACGCCCGGCTGCACCGTGGAGGCATGCGAGTTCCGCGACGCCAACGAGACGATCGTGGAGCGTGGGGCGGACGTCTGGGGCATCAGCCCCCAGGGAGCCGCGAGCAAGCGTGCATTCGGCGAGAAGTTCGGGCTGCCGTTCGCGCTCCTCGCGGACACCGACCACGCCGTGGCCGATGCCTACGGGACGTGGGTGGAGAAGAAGAACTACGGCCGAACCTACTGGGGCACGGCACGCTCGACGTTCCTGGTCGACCCCACCGGTCGGGTCGCGCGGGTGTGGCCCAAGGTCAAGCCCGAAGGCCATGCGGCGCAGGTGCTGGAGGCACTCGACGAGGCTCGGACCGTTCCGACGGCCTGACCACGAGGTCCGCACGCAGGTGCTCGATCTCGCCCGAGAATCGAAGGAGACTTCGCTCGTGGGGGGAGACGAGCGAAGTCCCTTGGCATCGTACAGAGGCGAACATGGCCGCGCAACATCGATCGCACGATCCCGCGGACGCATGACCCGGCTCAGCTAGCGCGATGACCGACCACCCGACACCGGCCGGCGGCCCAACCCCGAATGAGCCCCATACCTGGAGGCCGGATCGATTCATGGTCATCGCCGGTCACCCGGATGACGCCGAGTTCGGGCCGGCGGGGACGGCCGCGCGCTGGATCGACCTGGGCTCGCAGGGGTGGCTGGTGTGCTGCACGTCTGGCGACCAGGGCGGCGAGGACCCGAACGCCGATCCGCTCGCCCTGGGCGCCGCCCGCGAGCATGAGCAGCGGGCGGCCGCCGATGTCGTGGGCTATGCCGGTGTCTCCTTCCTCCATCAACCGGACGGGGCGCTGGCCAACGACCTTGCTCTTCGCGAGCTCCTCGTCCGGGAGATCCGGACCTTCCGGCCGGATGCCGTCCTGACCACCGACCCGGAGGTGCTGTTCCACTCCGACGGGGGTGTCAACCATGCCGACCACCGAGCGGCCGGCATGGCCGCGGTCGACGCCGTCTACCCGGCCTCGCGCAACCCGATGGCCTTCCCGTGGCTCGCGCGCGAAGGACTGGACGCCCACGTCGTGCGGCGTCTCTACCTGTTCTGGCCCAACCACCCGAACGCGTGGATCGACATCTCGTCCACCCTCGACCGGAAGATCCAGGCCCTCAAGGCCCACGCGAGCCAGCTCCGCGAGCCGGGCCGCACGGAGGAGTGGCTCCGCAAGTGGGCCGCCGAGGAGGGTGCGGCCGCCGGCGTCGCGGCCGCGGAGGCGCTGCGACTGGTGGTGATCGAGGAAGACGCGGCCGACCCGGAGACGGCGGCGGCAGCCCCGGCCGGCACGCCGGCCGCGGCGACGGGATCGAGCTCCTAGCCGGTCAGTCGGACAGGAGGACCGGGCGGACCCGGGCCCAGTCGTTCCACAGCTCGGCAAGCTGGTCGGCGCGCGGCCCGAGGAGCGAGATCAGCTGTCCCAGCGTGAGGTCCCCGGCGGACTCGACGAGATATTCGTCACCCGCGACGGACACGTCGCGGAACAACTCGCCCATCTCCGCGTCCGTCGGCCAGTGCCGTACCCGCATCGGGTCGAGGCCGGCGTAGCCCACCGCCAGCGACAGGTCTCGCTGTGACGGCGTCCGATCGTCGACCCAGCTGCCGAGTCCGTCGAAGCGGAAGCCGAGCGAGGCGAGGGCGGTCGTGATGTCGCGGTTCTGGGGCTGGGTGAATGCTCCCCAGAACGCGTCGTCCGCCGGATAGACCAGGCAGGCGGCTTCGATCGCACGGGCGAGGATCTCGTCGACCAGCGTGGACAGCAGAAGACGCCAATGGCGCACGTCCTCGGGATGGGTTCCGGCGAGGGCGGCGACCACGTTCGCCTGGGCGGGCCGATCTCCACGCAACATTCGCAGGATGGCCGGCTCGGCGCCATCGGTCAGGAGTGCCCGGGAACCTGCTCCGGCTTCGGCCGGCGGCGTTGGCGGCTCCGCGGAGGCGCCGCCGGCGGGCACGGGCCTGGGCTTGCCGCGGGCCGCCGCTTCGCAATCCGCGGCCACCCGCCGGGCAGCCTGGCAGGCGGCATCGGCGTGCTCCGCCGAGATCCGCGCGGCATCGGCCTCCAGCGTCAGGCGCTCGATGACGCTCACCATCGCCGTCGCGGCCTCGCGCTCCTGGGTCGCGGTGACCCCGGCGTCGCGCGCCAGCCGATTGATGCGGTTGATCTCCGAGAGCCACTCGCGAGCGGCGGCTTCGATGATCTCGGGTCCGGCAGACGACGCGCGGGCGGCACGAAACGCCTGCTGCGCGGCTTCCTTCGCCGCGCGGATCGCTCGCGGATCGGACGCCTCGCCGGCCCGCTCCGCACGGGCCTGGTGATCGTCATATCCGCGTTGCGCCTCGCGAAGCGCCTCGTGCGTAGTGAGCGCTTGCGCGCGCGCACGACCGGCCAGGGAGCACCGTTCGTCGGCGACCCGCCGCAGCGCCGAGCAATCCTCGGTCGGCGCGGGAGCAGGGGTCCCGGCGCCCGGGGCGTCGTTCCCGGTTCGGGACGCACGCGAGCCGGCCACAGGAGCGGGTTGCCCGGGATCGGCCGGCGGCGGCCCGCCGGTGATCGACAGGCTGGGCGCCTCCGTGTGGAGTGGCGAGTGGACTTCTTCCCCGACCGGCCGCCGCGCTGCGGCGCGTCGCTCGAACAGCGCGGCCGCGCTCGACCGATCCGGCTCCACCGGCGAGATGCCGTCGGGCCGCAGCGCCGTCCCGGCCGCGACGGTCCGCAGCGGCGCGCGCTCGCGGATCGCCGTCAGGACGTCGTCGGGCTCGGGTCGAATCGGGACGCCGACCTGCGGCCGCGGCCCCGCCGATCGCAGGCCCAAGTCGCGGGCCGCGCGTCCGTGCTGCCGGCCCACCACGACCGGGTCCGCAGGGCCGCCGGTCGCAGGCCGATGATGCTGCGGGAAGGCGTCCTCGGCAAGCGTCGTCGGACGGCGTCGCGGGACGCTGTCGGGAGTGACGGTCAGCGTGACCCCGGGTGCCGCGGACGCATTGCGGATGACGATGACCACAGTGGCGCCGATGGCAGCGCCGAGACCAAGCCCGAGCACGAGGAAGGCGACCTCACCGGCGGACACCCCGAACAACCTCCTTGGCCGGCCCCGCCCGTCTCCGAGCTGCGCCTCACGCTCCTCGGAGCGTAGCTGCGGCGGGGAGCGAGCGTCAACCGCCGATGCAGGCATCCGCCCTGAGCGGATGGTAGATTCGGAGCGGCCCGATGGCCCGCGCGACGAGCCAGCTGGCGCCCCCCTTGTGACGAGTCCCGCCGCAGGAAAGGCACGACCTCCTCTTGGCCCTCGACCCGAACCAGGAATTCCTCGTCCAGCCGGTCGACGCCTCGTGGTTGCAGTGCAACATCGAGTGCCAGGAGGCGTGTCCCGTCGGGACGAACTGCCGCGGCTACCTCAACCTCGCCGCCGAAGGCCGGTTCGAGGAGGGGTACATCCTCAGCCGCGAGCCGAACCCCGTGGCGGCGATGTGTTCGTACGTCTGTTCGGCTCCCTGCGAACGCGCCTGCCGTCGCGGAGACATCGACCGGCCGCTGGCCATCCGGGCCATGAAGCGCTTCCTCGTCGAGTGGCACGAGGCATCGGGCATTCCCGACGTCATGCCCCAGATCACGCCCCGTGCGGAGCGTGTCGCCGTCGTCGGCGCAGGACCCGCCGGCCTGTCCGTCGCGCGCGAGCTCGCGACCAAGGGCTACAAGGTGACCGTGTTCGACAGCCTCCCGTACGGCGGCGGAACGATGCTCATCGGCGTCCCCGCCTTCCGGCTCCCGCGCGAGGCAATCGAGATGGACGTCCGCCTGATCGAGCGGCTGGGCGTCACCTTCGTCTACGACACGACGATCGGAGTGGACATCCCGTTCGAGCAGCTCCAGCGCGACTTCGATGGGATCGCGATCACGGCGGGCGCGATGAACGCGGTCATGCTCGACGTCCCGGGCGCCGAGCTGGAGGGCGTCCAGTACGGCGTCGACTTCATGAAGCAGGCGAATCTCGGCGAGCCGCTCGAGGTCGGGCGCGACGTCGTCGTCATCGGCGGTGGCTACACCGCGATGGACTGCTCGCGGACCAGCCTGCGCCACGGCGCCGATCGTGTCGCCATCGTGTACCGGCGCACCCGCTCCGAGCTCGTGGTCGACGAAGAGGAACTGGGCGAGACCGAGCGCGAGGGCGTGCGCATGGAGTTCCTGGCCAGCCCGATCGAGGTGCTCGGCGAGGACGGCCACGTCAGTGGCGTTCGGTTCATCCGCAACAAGCTCGGCGAGCCCGATGCATCCGGTCGACGGTCGCCGATCCCGATCGAGGGCTCCGAGTTCGTCATCCCCGCCGACACCGTCATCCCGGCCGTCTCCCAGGCCGCCGACCTGACGTTCCTGCCGGTCGAGGCCAACTTCGAGATCGGTCGCGGACGGGTGCGGGTCGACCCGGCGACGTACGCGACGAACGTCCGTGGCGTGTTCGCGTGCGGCGATTTCGTCACCGGTCCGACCACCCTGATCGAGGCCGCGGGTCACGGCAAGAAGTGCGCATACGCGATCGATCGCTATCTCACCGGGCGGACGGACGTGAGCGTGGCCGCCAACGTGAAGATCAGCAGCTCGTGGCGGCACGAGATGCCCGAGTTCTACGACGTCCTGCCGCGCCAGCACATCCCGATGGCGCCGCTCGCGGCACGGATGCCCTCGACCGACCCGACCGTCAACTTCAACACGCCGGTCGAGCTGGGCTATGACGCCACCGGTGCCGTGGCCGAGTCGACCCGCTGCCTGATGTGCAACTTCAACATCTGGTTCGACCCGTTCCGATGCGTCCTGTGCGGGGCGTGCGCCGACGTCTGCCCAGAGGGCGTCATCCACATGGTCGACGTCAACCAGCTCAAGACGGAAGGGCTGCTGCCCGAGGTCGAAGAGGCCTATGGCTGGTCGGATGGGGGAGCGATGATCCTCGATGAGGAGCGCTGCATCCGGTGCGCCCTGTGTGTCAAGCGATGCCCGTTCGACGCCATTACGATGGAGCGGTTCGAGCTGGAGGAGATCTCGAGCGACGGTCGGCTCTACAAGGAGTCGTACCGTGACGCCCAGCTGGCCGGCACTCCCGGCGTGGCAGGAGGAGCCCGGTGAGCTTCCTGGAGCGGGTGGACCAGAGCATCCGCCGGAGCGCGGTGTGGCGGTCCCTGTTCCGCAACGCGTACCCCAACGACGAGCGGTCGCGGGCGTACGCGGTGATGAACAACGTGTTCCTGCACATCCACCCGGTCCGTGTCCGCCAGCACGCAGTGAAGTTCGCGTACACGTTCTGCCTGGGCGGGTTGTCGTTCTTCCTGTTCCTGGTCCTGACCGTGACCGGGGTGTACCTGATGTTCTTCTACGTTCCGTCGTCGACGCTCGCGTACACGAACATCCTCGAGATCCAGAGCGAGGTCACGTTCGGGCTGCTGACCCGGAACATCCATCGCTGGGGCGCCCACCTGATGGTGTTCTTCGTGTTCCTGCACATGATGCGGGTCTTCTACCACGGCGCCTACAAGCCGCCGCGTGAGTTCAACTGGGTCGTGGGGGTGATCCTCCTGTTCACCACGATCATGCTCAGCTTCACCGGCTACCTGCTGCCGTGGGACCAGATCGCGTACTGGGCGATCACGATCGGCACGAACATGGGTGGCTATGCGCCGTTGCTCAACACGCCGACCAAGCTCATCCTCCTGGGTGGGCTCGAGGTCGGACAGAACACCCTTCTCCGCTTCTACGTGCTCCACATCATGGTGTTCCCGCTGGTGGCGGCGATCTTCCTGGCGGTCCACTTCTGGCGGATCCGCAAGGACGGCGGGATCAGCGGGCCCCTATGAGCGATCAGAAGACCGACACCGAGCGGCGAGTCGTGCTGCCGGTCGATCCGGCCCGAAGGACCGAGATCGACAAGCAGCGGGTGCCGATGTCCGCGCGCCCGTACCGGCTCCTCGCGCTGGTCAAGCAGGACGCCGTCGTCCGGGTCCAGAAGGAGCCCGACGACACCGTCATGACCTGGCCGCACCTGCTCTCGATCGAGTTCATGGCGGCCGGCGTGATGAGCATCTTCCTGCTGCTCATGGGGCTGTTCATCAACGCGCCGCTGGAAGAGCTCGCCAACGGCAATGTGACGCCGGCGGTGGCCAAGGCGCCGTGGTACTTCCTCGGACTGCAGGAACTGCTGGCCTACTTCCACCCGACCGTCGCCGGCGTCCTCGTGCCCACGTTCGTCCTCGTCGGCGCCGCGTTCATCCCGTACATCGATCGCGGCAACCTGCTCGCGACCCGGCCCTCGGAGCGCAAGACGGCGGTCGTCCTGTTCACCCTGTTCTGCGCCCTGGGCCTGCTCGTCACGTTCGTCGGGATCTTCTTCCGGGGTCCCGGCTACAGCTTCGTGATCCCGTATCTCCCGTTCTTCGACATCACGACCGAAGGACTCCACTTCGCGCTGTGAGCGCGAGAGGCAAACCCCGATGAGCAACTATCACGTCGAACCGTATGCCCAGCCGCAGGCGCTGACCGGCGAGGCCCTGCGGTCGCTCCGCCAGCAACAGGTCCAGGGCCTCTCCCGCCGCCAGCTGCTCCGTGGGTCGCTGGCCGGTGGAGTCGCGTTGTGGCTGCTCGAGATCACCGCCGGCACGCTGGGGTTCATCTGGCCGAATCTCAAGGGCGAGTTCGGCGGCGAGGTCGAGGTCGGGACATTCGACGAGCTCAAGGCCCAGAACAGCACACTGCCGATCGGCGAGGGCTTCCCCGCCTACGTGCCGAACGCGCGGGCGTTCATCGTTCTCGTCGACCCGGCCCGACAGGGGTATATCCCGGGTGAGGACACGACCGGCGACGGAACGAGTCTGAACGTGCGTGCCCTGTACCAGCGCTGCCCGCACCTCGGTTGCAAGCCCAACCCGTGCCTGAAGAACTTCTGGCTCGAATGCCCGTGTCACGGCTCGCGCTACGACCGCCTCGGCATCAAGGCTCTCGGGCCCCAGTACGGACCGGCGCCCCGCGGGATGGATCGCTTCTCGGCGAAGGTCGATTCCGCCGGCAAGCTGAGCCTCGACACCGGCAAGATCACGCTGGGACCCCTGCCGATCGCCGTGGGACAGCCCGGGATCATCCCGCCCAAGAGTCCCACCGGCTGCATCTGACACCGTGAGTCCCCGGCCCCGCCATCGAGGAGCCCGATGACCGATCAGCCCGGCCGCGAGGTCGAGCCCACGCCCGAGCCCGCGTCGGACCCGGAATCGGCCGCGTCCCGGCTCCCAGCGCGGCGGCCACCGTCCGAGCCTGCACCGGTCGAGCGCTTCTCGTCGCCACCACAGGCGCGTCGGTTCGAGCTCACCCCGGAACGTGCGGCCGCGATCGTGCGCCAGTCGTCGAGCGCCCGCTGGGTCGGCTTCCTCGCGACGGTGATCGTCGTCCTGTTCGTCGTCGGCTACTACTTCTACGAGCTGGGCCTGCCAGGCGCCCTGTCGACGCCGCGACTGGTGATGGAGGAGGACGCGCAGCAGGTGGTGGCCGTCGAGCGCGGCTACAACCTGTACCAGGCGAACTGCGCCCGGTGCCACGGCGTCCAGGGCGAAGGTGGCGTCGGCCCGGTGCTCAACGACCAGTCGAAGCTCTATCAGCACCTCTCCGAGCAGTACCTCGAGAACGTGCTCACCGTCGGCGGCCGTTATGTCTGCGGCGATCCGAAGAGCGTCATGCCGGTCTGGTCGGACCAGAACGGCGGCCCGCTCAACTACCGCCAGATCGAGGAGCTGATCGCCTTCCTGCGCGCCCCGTCCGACCACGAGTACGACGTCCGCGACCCGTCCCTCAACGAGCCGACCGGCAAGACGTTCAAGGGCTGGCGCGATCCGAACTACCAGCCGCCCGCGGGCGCCACGCCGTTCCCGGATTGCTGGTCGCGCCCCGAGACGAGCGGCTCGCCATCGGCGGGCACCTCGCTGCCGGCCGATGCCACGGTTGTCGATCTCGTGGCGTCCGGGATCGCGTACGACGTCAAGGAGCTGAGCGCCCCGGCGGACCAGGCGTTCGGGATCGACTTCAAGATGGAGGACTCCGGCGTCGGCGGGCATGACGTTGACATCCGGACCGAGGACGGCACGACGGTCGTCGACAACCCCGTTGTCTCCGACCCGGGCGAAGTCACGTACGCGATTCCGGCGCTGAAGGCCGGCACGTACACCTACATCTGCTCGGTCCACCCGATCCCGGCGATGACCGGGACCCTGACCGTCAAGTGACCCGGGCCGCGCGATGAGCCAGGCACTCCTGCCCGGGGCGGGCCCGCGCCGTCGCGTGCTGTTCGGTCTGCTCGACGGCGACAGCTGGGCGTGGGCGAGCGTCAAGGCGTTCTTCTGGTTCATCCTGATCATCGTCCTGCTCGGCTACATCCCGGATCGGGCCTACTACTTCACCGTCAACCGCACGCTCGACGTGGGCGTGATGGGCTTCTCGCCGATCAACTTCTGCCCGCCCGAGAACGAGAAGCTGCCGTGTCCCGCGCCGGCCGGCGCCGTCCTGCCGTGGTACCCGTCGCCGACCGAGCTGGACCTCCCGGCACCGCGCACCGATGGCGGCGCCGTCCAGCTGGGCAAGCGGATCCTGTTCATCGGCGGCTCGGACGGGCAGGCCGCAGCACCCGACGTGTTCGTGGCGCCCGTGGTCGACAGCGGCACGTTCGACCAGTGGGAGAAGGGTCCGCCGCTACCGGCGGGGCGAAGCGACGCGGGCGTCGCGTTCCTGGGCGGCTCGATCTACGTCGTCGGTGGCGCGGACGAGAACGGCGACCCGACCGACACCACGTACATCCTCACGCCCGATCCCGAGACCGGCGACCTCGGGGAGTGGCGGGACGGGAAGGACGAGAAGACCCCACTGACGCTGCCGGAGCCTCGATCGGGCGCGTCGCTCGTGGCGCTCGGCGACGGACTGCTCCTGATCGGCGGAACCGGCCCGGACGGTGTCACGAAGTCGGTCTGGAAGTCCACCCTGGATACGAAGACCGGTCTGCTGGGCGCCTGGACGCCGGGCAACGAGCTGAACCAGCCGTCCACTCAGGCGATCGCCGTCCAGAACGGTGACTACGTCTGGCTCTACGGCGGCTCGGATGGCAACGGACCGACGCGGACCGTGCAGCGCGGCGTCGTCAGCGGCACCGCCTCGGCTGCCGGAGCCGTCAGCGGCGAGGGTGCCGGGGCGAGCGCATCGGCGGCGGCGCCGTCAGCGAGCGCTGCCCCCGGCCAGGCGACGCCCGCGCCGTCGGTCGTGGAGCGCTGGGCCGTCGATCAGAATCACGTCACGGATCTTCCCGAGGCGCGGATGGACGCGATGGGCTGGGCGTCGAACGGCGCTTTGTACCTCGTTGGTGGCACGGACGGCCAGCGGACCCGAAGCGAGCTGTACTGGACGGTCCCCAACGTGCAGGGCAGCTTCACCGAGTGGCACCACCTGGTCCAGAGCGACCTCCCCGCCCAGGGCCTGGCCGGAGCCGCGACGCTCGTGTCCGGGGCGAACGCGTTTCTGATCGGTGGCACCAGCGGGGACGTGGTCCTTCCGTCATCGGCGCGAGCGAACCTGGCGCCCCAGTCGCCGTTCTTCCAGCTGGGCCTGGTCGGGATCGTCATCCCGGCGCTCAAGATCGACGGCGAGATCGGGCAGCAACTGGGCTACCTGAATGCGGCCGGGGCCGGCACCGTGAACTTCATCCTGCTGCTCCTCATCGGCTGGGCGTTCGCCCACCGCGATCGAGTGCAGGCGATGTGGAGTCGACTCCGCCGACGCTGATTGCCTCGTGGCGTTCCTCAGCCCGGAAGGTCGGCCTCGCCGGGTTCGGGTTCCCCACGCCGGACCGGCAACCCGGCTTTCTCCCACTCGCCGGTCCCACCGGCCACGTTGCTGACATCGCTCCAGCCGTTGCGGAGCAGGTGAGCCGTGACCGCTCCGGAGCGGTTGCCGGACTGGCAGATGACGAGGATCGACCGATCCATCGGCAGCTCGGTCATGTGCTGCACGAACGTCGACATCGGCATCAGCACGGCGCCCTGGGCGCGGACGGTGACGTACTCGTTCGGCTCGCGAACGTCCAGCAGGAGCGCGGGTTGGTCCGGATTCGATGCGCGTTCGTGCGCCGTCCGGACATCGACCGTGGGAATGGCCTGGGGCGGTTGACTCACGGCGCTCGCCTCGGCAGGGCAGGCGGGTCGATGCGGGATGGGCCATCTCCCGATGCGAGCGAGTCGAGCCGGGTGTCAATCGCCGCGATCAGGGTCGGCAGGTCGAGACCGCCGTCGGGGCCGCCCAGGTCCCTGGCTGCGGCGAGCCGGGCGCGCGCCCCGGTGAGGTTCTTGGCCACCCCGGCCGGATTGCCGCGCACGCCGTGGACATACGCGGCGGCGAGCTTGATCAGCCCCTGGTGGAGCTCGCGCTCGCCCTCGTTCGCCGTGCCCATCCAGGCAGGCTCGAGGATCTCGTGGGCCAGGAAGAAGTCTCCGCGCTCGTAGGCCGCGATGGCGCGACTCAGCGCGGCGTCCCGTTTGCGCTTGGGGAGTGGCCGATAGGCCTTCGGTCGCCCACCCTGGAGGACCGTTCGGCCGGCCATGACGTCAGGTCAGGTCGCGGAGCCGTTCGCGGCCCGAGAATCCGGTCGACAGCTCGTGCCACCACTCGATGTCGCCCTCGCCCAGGCGCCAGCAGAGCCAGATCGGGCGCCCGTTGACCAGCGCCGGAAAGTCGATCAGGCCGGTTTCGATGTCGCGGAGGGTGACCGAGAGCTCGACCAGGCGGGCGACGCCGGCCTGCATCCGATCGACGATCCCCTGCATCCGGAGGCGAACCACCCGGGTGTCGGCGTCCGACGATGCGCTCTCGGCTCCCGACGAACGACCCGTGTCGCCGGCGGTGGCCTCCACGCTCTCGGATCGCTCGAGCGCCTCGTCGCGCAGCCGGATCAGCTCCTCTCGCTGGTCGCGCAGCGCGGACAGGATGGAGCTGACCTCGGGGAGCTGGGCGTTGGCCTCGTCGATGTCGTAGAACCGGGTCACCCGGCGATTCTAGCCCGGCTCCGAATCGGCGACCCGCAGCCGATGGTCCGGGTGCCGGATCGCCCTGATTCCGCCGTTGCCGGTCCGCCTATGATCGGCCGATGCGGATCGCATCGCGGATGGACGGCATGGGCACCGAGACCGCGTTCGAGGCGGCGGCACGGGCGCGTGCCCTCGAGGCCGAGGGCCGGGACATCATCCACCTGGAGATCGGCGAGCCGGACTTCGACACCCCGGCCAACATCCGCGAAGCCGCGAAGCGTGCCCTCGACGACGGGTGGACGCACTACGGGCCCTACTTCGGGCTACCCGCGCTGCGCGAGGCGATCGCCGCCGACGCGACCCGGCGCAAGGGGTTCGAGGCGTCGGCCGACCGGGTGGTCGTGACGCCCGGCGCCAAGCCGATCATGTACTACGCGATGCTCGCGCTGATCGAGGCCGGCGACGAGGTCATCGTGCCAGATCCCGGCTATCCGATCTACGAGTCGATGGCGCGTCATGCCGGTGGGCGGCCGATTCCGTTGCCGATCCGCCAGGAGCTCGAGTTCCGGGCGGATCTCGAGGAGCTCGCGTCGCTGATCACGTCGCGCACCCGGATGCTGGTGATCAACTCCCCGGCCAACCCGACCGGTGGGGTGTTCACGCGATCGGACCTCGAGCGCATCGCCGAGCTCGCCGTCGAGCACGACCTGGTCGTGCTGGCGGACGAGATCTATGGGCGGATCCTGTATGCAGGCGAGCACGTATCGATCGCGTCACTGCCGGGGATGGCCGAGCGCACGATCGTCCTCGACGGTTTCAGCAAGACCTATGCCATGACCGGCTGGCGACTGGGCTACGCGATCGTCCCCGAGCCGCTCCTGTTTCCGTTCAGCCGCCTGATCATCAATTCCGTCTCGTGCACGTCGTCCTTCAGCCAGGTGGCGGCGGTCGAGGCGCTGAACGGGCCGCAGGACGCGGTGGACGAGATGGTCCACGAGTTCCACGCCCGGCGCGATCTCGTCGTCGACGGCCTCAACGCGATTTCGGGGGTCAGCTGCCTCCGGCCCGAGGGCGCGTTCTACGTGTTCCCCGACATGTCCGGGACCGGTCTCTCGGGAAGCCAGCTCGCCGACCGGCTCCTCCATGAAGCCGGCGTGTGCGTCCTCGCGGGCTCGGCGTTCGGCCAGGTCGGCAGCAACCACATCCGGATCAGCTATGCGAACTCGCGCCCGAACCTGACCCGCGCGATGGAGCGGATCGCCGAGCTCGTGGCACCGCTCGTCGCGGCCGGCTGAGCTCGATGGCCGACCGGCCCCGGGTGTTCGTCGCCCGGATCATCCCCGACGACGGCCTTCGTCCCGTCACCGAATCGACGGACGCCGACATCTGGCAGGAGGACCTTCCACCGCCGCGTGACGAGCTGCTCCGGCGCGTGGCCGGGTGCGACGGCGTGCTGACGCTGCTCACCGACGGCGTGGACGCCGAGTTCCTGGACGCGGCCGGGCCACAGCTCAAGGTCGTGTCGAATTACGCAGTCGGTTTCGACAACGTCGACGTCGCCGAGTGCACGCGACGCGGCGTCCCGGTCGGGAACACGCCGGGCGTCCTCACCGAGACCACGGCCGACCTCGCGTGGGCGCTGCTGATGGCGGCCGCGCGGCGGCTCCCGGAGGGCGACCGCTACGTTCGCGACGGCCGGTGGCGGACGTGGGGACCGCTGCTCCTGCTCGGCCCGGACGTCCATGGAGGGACGCTCGGGATCGTCGGCTTCGGGCGGATCGGCCAGGCCGTCGCGCAACGAGCCCGGGGATTCGGGATGACGATCCTGTACCACGATGTCGGCCGCGCAGCGGAGGCCGTGGAGGCGGAGCTGGGTGCCACGTTCGTGCCCTTCGAGGAGCTGCTCGAGCGGTCGGACTTCGTGTCCCTGCACGTCAACCTCACCCCGGAGACGCGTGGCCTGATCGACGCGGCGGCGCTCCGGCGGATGAAGCCGACGTCGATCCTCGTCAACACCTCGCGGGGTCCGGTCATCGATACCGACGACCTCGTGGCGGGGCTCCGGGCGGCCGAGATCGCGGCGGCCGCGCTCGACGTCACCGATCCCGAGCCGCTCCCCGCCGACCATCCGCTGATCGCGATGGACAACTGCCTGGTGGTGCCCCACATCGCGTCGGCGTCGCGGGCAACGCGGGGAAGGATGGCCGCGATGGCAGCCGCGAACCTGCTGGCCGGCATCCGGGACGAGCGCCTCCCGACACCGGTGAACCCCGAGGTCTACGACCCAGGCTGACGCCTGCTCCCGTACCGCAGGTTGGCCGTAGCCGTACCGCAGGGATCCGCGGGGATGGTGGGTCGGTCAAACCCGGACCAGGGAGCACCCGATGATCTACATGGCCATCCAGCCGTCGGTCGAGCCAGAGCTTGATCGCCAGCGCAGCGCAACGATCGGCCGCTATTTCGCGGCGATGCAGGCGGGCGACTACCCGGCCCTCGAGACGATCCTCACGCCGGGCTCCGTCACCCGCTGGCCGCAGTCGGGCGAGACCATCACCGGCGCGACGGGCTGCGTTCGCGTCTACCAGAACTATCCGGGAGGACCGCCCAGCTATCGGCTGGAGCGCATCTCGGGCGATGGAGTCGTCTGGGTTGCGGAGCTCGTCGCTGACTACGGTCCGGAGCGTTGGCACATCCTCAGCGTGTTCGAATTCGAGGACACGCGGATCGCTCGCGTGACGGACTACTTCGGCCCGGCCGTTCCGGCGCCGGAATGGCGTCGCGAGCTGGTCGATCACGAGCCCGCGGTCGGCTAATCGTTGGCCGCGGGGCTGCCGCGCAGGCCCGCTCGCCTGTCGCTCAGCCGACACCACGCCGGTATGCCAGCCGCCCGAAACGACGACATCCGTGGCGTAAGGTGGGGCAACCGCTCTTGCCGAGAGGGGAAGAGGGTTGCCCGAGCACCTGGAGCTCATCGCCCACGGGGCCACCGCCATCCTGGCCACCTGGCTGGGGTTGATCGTGCTGACCCGTGCGCGACAGCAACCGGGCGCACGCATCTTCGCCGCCCTCACGGGTTGCCTCGTCATCTGGTCGCTCGCGATCATCGTCGAGCAACTCTCGACGCAGCCGGGCACGGTGAATCGGTCGTTCCGCGCGATCGAGGACGTCACCGCGTACCTCCTCCCGGTCGGGACGCTGCACGTCGCCCTGGCGCTTGCCGTCGAGGGTCGGCGGTCAGCGATCCAGCAGGGAACGCTGCTGGTGATCTACGCGGTCAGCCTGCTGGTGGCACTCGGGGCGGTGCTATTTCCCGAGCAGCGGCTCGCCGTGACGCCGCCACACCTCGAGCTACCCGGGATCCCGGGCGAGGCACTCGGTTGGGCATGGATCGCGGCGAGGGTGTTCATCCTCGCCGCGGCCCTGTACTGGATCTGCCGTTCGCTCGCATCCGTCGGCGCCGACGACGCCCGGCGAAAGCAGCTGCTGGCGGCGCTGGCCACGGTCACGGTTGGGGCATTCGGTGGGATCCTCCGGTTCCTGCCCGGCCCCGCGGACAGCATCCCCTGGGTCGGTGTGTCGATCATGGGTCTGGCAATCGTGCTGGCGGCCTACGGTGTGTTCGCGCAGGGGGTGTTCCTGTCGCCAGCTGTGGCTGGCCAGGCGTTCCGCTACTCGCTCGTGATCGGGCTCGGCGTGACGGTCTACGTCGCCGCCCTGATCGCGCTCGACCGTTGGACCCGGGACCTGCTCGCCATCGACGTGCCGATCGTCACCGCCATGGCCCTGGTGATCACGCTCGCCCTGTTCGATCCGATCGCAGACCGGCTACGCCGCACGGTTCGCGGCCGCACGCCTCGACAGACGGCCTACGACCGCTTGCTTCGCGCGTTGGGCGAGGACGTCCTGACGGCACAGAGACCGGAGGGCGCAGTCGTTCCGGTGCTGGCGCGGTTGTCCCGGACGTTCCGCCTCCTCGGCGCCGCGGTCGAGACCAAGGATCGTGTGGTCGTGGCGCACCACGGACATCCGGTCGCCGAGTCACCGCTCGCGCTGCGCCTCCCGCTGCGGAGCGTGGACACGGACCTCGGCTGGGTCGTCTTCGGGCCCAAGCGCTCG
>DATBLH010000005.1:0-24800 GCA_036555445.1 Candidatus Limnocylindrales bacterium | reverse complement strand
GGCCGGCGGGTTCGAGGAGTTCGTCCCCGACCAGGCACTGCTCACCGCAGCGCAGGGCGAGGGCGGCGTGACCACGATCGCCCTGCCCCACGACTGGTGCAATTACGGCGAGTCGATCGAGACGTTCAAGACCCGGACCGGGCTCCAGGTCAACGAGCTCGACCCGAACGCCGGCTCCGGTGACGAGGTCGAGGCCATCCGCGCCAACAAGGACAACCCGGGTCCCTCGGCGCCTGACGTCATCGACGTCGGCCTGTCGTTCGGTCCGGATGCCAAGAGCGAGAACCTGCTCCAGGCGTACAAGGTCGCAACCTGGGACACGATCCCGGACTCGGCCAAGGACGCCGAGGGGTTCTGGTGGGGCGACTACTACGGCGTCCTGGCGTTCGAGGTGAACACCCAGGTCGTCGCGAACGTGCCCCAGGACTGGGCCGATCTGCTGAAGCCGGAGTACAACGGCCAGGTGGCCCTTGCCGGCGACCCACGGTCGTCGAACCAGGCGATCCAGGCCGTCTATGCGGCCGGCCTCGCCAACGGCGGCTCGCTCGACGACGCCCAGCCCGGTCTCGACTTCTTCAAGCAGCTCAACGATGCCGGCAACCTCAAGCCGATCATCGCGACCGCCGCGACGGTGGCCGCCGGCGAGACCCCGATCACGATTCGCTGGACCTACAACGCCCTCTCGAACCGCGACACCACGGCCGCCAGCGGCGGTCCGGAGATCGCGGTCGTCGTGCCGGCCTCGGGTCGGTTCGCGGGCGTCTACGTCCAGGGCATCAGCGCCTATGCGCCGCATCCCAACGCTGCCAAGCTGTGGCAGGAATTCCTGTACTCCGATGAGGGCCAGAACATCTGGCTGAAGGGCTACTGCCACCCGATCCGCTACCAGGACCTGGTCGACAACGACAAGGTCCCGCAGGAGCAGCTGGACAAGCTGCCGGACGTCGAGGGCGCCGTGTTCCCGACGCTGGATCAGCTCAACGCCGCCACCGAGCTCATCACCAAGGGCTGGGATGGCACGGTGGGTTCGAACATCCAGTAGCTAGCTGAGATTCGAGACCATTCCGTGGCGGAAGCCGCCGCGGTCCGCGAGCAGGGGGCGCAGGTCGCGCCTCCTGCTCGTTCGCGTCCCAGCTGGTCGTGGCTGGGACTCGTCCCGTTCTTCCTGTTCTGTACCGCGTTCATGTTCCTGCCGGTGGCGTTCCTCGTCATCGGCAGCCTGAACGACACGACCGGCAACCTCACCGTCAAGAACTACGCCGACCTCTCGACCGGGATCATCCCGGGAGCGTTCGCGAACAGCATCGAGATCAGTGTCGTGACGGCCATCGCGGGCGGCGTGTTCGGGTTCCTGCTGGCGGCGTCGGTCATCCTCGGTGGCCTCCCGCGGATCCTGCGGACCGCCCTGATGACCTTCTCCGGGGTGGCGTCGAACTTCGCCGGGATCCCGCTGGCCCTCGCGTTCATCTTCACCGTGGGCGCGACAGGATTCATGACGGTCATCCTCCAGGGCGTGGGTCTGACCGGGTACCGGGGGGTCAACCTGACCTCGAAGATCGGCGTCGAGGTCGTCTACATGTACTTCCAGTTCCCGCTGATGGTGCTGATCATCGCGCCGGCCCTCGAGGGGCTGCGACGGGAATGGCGAGAAGCCGCCGAGAACATGGGCGCGTCCGCATTCCAGTACTGGCGTCATGTCGCACTGCCGATCCTCACCCCCTCCATCCTGGGCACGATGATCCTGCTGTTCGGGAACTCGTTCGGGGCGCAGGCGACGGCGTTCCAGCTCACCGGCGGGACGCTGCCGCTGGTGACGCTGGTGATCAGCTCCCAGATCCGGGGTGACGTGCTCCACAACCCCGGGCTCGGCTATGCGATGGCGATGGGGATGGTCGGGATCATGGGAATCTCGATCTTCCTGTACTCGCTCCTCCAGCGGCGCGCCGAGCGCTGGTTGCGGTCATGACGGCAGTCGCTGCCGCAGTGCCACCGCGCCGGCGTGGGATCGGCGCGTGGTGGGCGTGGATCGTCTTCATCATCGGCGCGCTCTACTTCCTGCTGCCGCTCGCCGGTGTGTTCTTCCATTCCATCCGGACCCGCCCCGACATCTTCCTGGCCTACCGCCAGGTGTTCGCCGACCCGAACTTCCTCAAGGGACTCGGCTACTCGTTCACGGCCGGGGTGCTGACGGTGGTCATCAGCCTGCTGATCATCGTGCCCACGGCCTACTGGGTGCGGCTCAAGGTGCCACGGCTGCGGCCGGTGGTCGAGTTCGTGACGCTCATGCCGTTCGTGATCCCGCCGGTCGTGCTGGCGTTCGGCCTGATCCGGATCTACAGCCAGGGCCCGGTGCGCCTGGCCCAGACCGACACCGGCCTCAACATCATGCTCATCGGCGCCTACGTGGTGCTGTCCTTCCCGTACATGTATCGCGCCGTGGACACGGGCCTCGCCGCGATCGACGTCCGGACGCTGACCGAAGCGGCCCAGAGCCTGGGCTCGGGCTGGACGCGGATCCTGCTCCGGGTCATCTTCCCGAACCTCCGGACGTCGCTCCTCTCGGGCGCGTTCCTGACCCTTGCGATCGTCATCGGCGAGTACACGATCGCCCAGGTCCTCGCGCGGACCGCGGCGTTCGCTCCCTACCTCTCGCTCCTCGGTCGCAACCAGCCCTACCAGCCGGCCGCCGTCTCGTTGATCAGCTTCGCGCTGACCTGGCTGGCGATGATCCTGATCGCGTTCCTGGGCCGCGGATCCCGACAACGGGTCCAGGTCGCCGGCGCACGCTAGGAGGACACACGGATGGCCTTCCTCGAGCTCGAAGGCGTGCGCAAGGCGTTCGCCGGCACCGTGGCAGTCGAGGGCTTCGACCTCGCCGCCGAGAAGGGCGAATTCGTGTCGTTCCTGGGGCCATCGGGCTGTGGCAAGACCACGACGCTGCGGATGATCGCGGGCTTCGAGCTGCCCACCTCAGGCACGATCCGGATCGACGGCAACGACGTCACGAACCGCCCGCCGAACCGGCGCAACGTGGGCATGGTCTTCCAGTCGTACGCCCTGTTCCCGAACATGACCGTGGCCGACAACATCGGGTTCGGGATGAAGGTGCGGGGACGCCCGAAGGCCGCGATCAAGAGCCGTGTCACGGAGCTGTTGGACCTGATCGCCCTCGGCGGACGCGGCGACCGTTACCCATGGCAGCTGTCGGGTGGCCAGCAGCAGCGCGTGGCGCTGGCGCGGGCGCTCGCGATCGAGCCCCAGGTCCTGCTGCTCGACGAGCCCCTCTCGGCCCTGGACGCGAAGATCCGGGTCGCGCTGCGGCACCAGATCCGGGCCATCCAGCGCCAGCTCGGGATCACCACCGTCTATGTCACCCACGACCAGGAGGAGGCACTCTCGCTGTCCGACCGCGTGGTGGTCATGAGCGAAGGCCGGATCGAGCAGATCGGAAGCCCCTCTGCCATCTACAACTTCCCTGCGACGTCGTTCGTCGCATCGTTCGTTGGCACGCTCAACCTGATCGACTCCCAGGTGATCGACGCCGGTGAAGGCCGGCTCGCGATCGCGGGCCAGGAGATCCGGACGTCGAAGCCGGTCACCGAGGGACGCTCCGGCGACACGGTCTCGATGGCGCTCCGACCGGAGTCGATCCGGCTGGGGGCCGGGACGAACGGCGCAAACCGGCTCAGTGGCGCGCTCGAGGACGTGGCATTCCTGGGCTCGATCGTCCGGCTTCGCGTCCGACCCGGCGAGGGCGACACCCTGATCTCGCTGGATACGTTCAACGACCCCAACCTGTCGTTGCCCTCGGTCGGCGAGACCGTCACGGTGTCATTCCCGCCCGAAGCCTGCCTGGTCCTGGCCAAGACGTCCGAGGCGCCCGCGGACCTGGTCGCCGCCGAGGAGGCGCCCGCGGGCGCTTGAGCTCGCCGATGGGGATCCTCGACGGGATCGACCTCGTCGTCTTCGACAAGGACGGCACGCTCCTCGACTTCCACGCGATGTGGGGCGGCTGGGCACGAGAGCTGGGCGAGCGTCTCGAAGGGGTCGCCCGTCGGCCGGTCTCACCCGACGTGTTCGCGGCGATCGGCTTCGACCCGGTGACCGGGCGGATCGCACCCAATGGTCCGCTGGCCGCGTCCACGATGGCCGGCATCGCGGACCTCGTTGCCACCGTTCTCCGACGCTGGTGCCCTCGGCCGTCAGAGGCCCGATGGGTGGTCGAGCAGGCATGGTTCGAGCCCGACCCGGTGGCGACGGCTGTCCCGGTGGCCGATCTGCCGTCGCTGTTCTCGAATCTGCGCGATCAGGGGAAGCGGCTGGCGATCGCGACCAACGACGAGCGCCAGCCGACGACCCGGACGCTGGAGGCGCTGGGGGTCGCCGGGATGGTCGACGGCCTGTCATGCGCGGACGACGGTCTCGCGGTCAAACCCGCGCCGGATGCGGTGCTCGCACTCTGCGCCGGGCTCGACGTGCAGGCCTCGCGGACGGCGGTGGTCGGGGACCTGCCCGCCGACCTCGCGATGGGTCGCGCGGCCGGCGCCGCGCTGGTCGTCGGCGTGCTCTCCGGCCTCGGATCCCGCGAGGACCTCGCCGACGCCGACCTGCTGCTCGATTCCGTCGCCTCGCTCGGGGGCTGAGGCGCGGCTCAGTGACCCCGATCGCCGGACGCCTTGCTGGCCGGCAGAGCCTCGGGCCGAGCAGCATCGAGCACGTCGCGCAGACTCTCCACGCTGCCGAGGTGGTCGAGCTTGTCCGGATTGACGATCGAGCGAATCGTCGCGACCCGGCCGTCGACGACCTCGAACGACATCACCGACATGACACCGCCGCGCGGGCCCCGGAAGATCGCGCCAGGCTGCCCGTTGATCCGGTGCGACTCGACCGTCGCGCCGATCCGCAGGAGCTGACGACCCAGGTTTGCGACCACCCGGGCGACCTTGTCCGCGCCGACGATCGGGGCGGACCACTGCGGGACCCTGCCACCGCCGTCGCCGTGGACGATCACGTCTTCGGCAAGGAGATCGATGAGGCCATCCACGTCGCCCCGGGTCGAAGCCGCGAGAAACCCGCGGACGAGCTCGTCGCGATCGGCCTCGGATGCCTCGAAGCGAGGTCGGTTGTCGGCGATGAAGCGGCGGGCCCGGAGCGCGTGCTGCCGGCACGTGGCAGGCGTCCGGCGGACGATTCGGCCGACTTCCTCGAAGTCGTAGTCGAACACGTCGTGCAGGATGAAGACCGCTCGCTCGACCGGAGTCAGCCGCTCGAGCAGGAGCAGGAACGACATCGACAATGAGTCGGCCTGGTCGACGTGCGCAGCCGGGTCGCCCGCGCCGTCGTCCGTCACAAGCGGCTCCGGCAACCACTCGCCGACATATGCCTCGCGCCGCACACGAGCGGACTTGAGCTGGTCGATCGCGAGGCGGGTCACCACGGCCGACAGGTAGGCCCGAGGCGACTCGACCGACGTCTTCTCGGCGATCGCCCGCTGGTAGCGAACGAACGCCTCCTGCACCGCGTCCTCTGCTTCGCCGACACTCCCGAGCATGCGATAGGCGATCGAGAACAGGAGCGGCCGCAGGTCGACGTAGACCTTCGCGACATCGTCCTTGACGCGGGCCCGTGTCACGCGGGAGTCGTGTGTCCGGCGGCTGTCGCCGCCTGCGGCGCCGGCACGGGTGTGTCGAGGCCGTGGCGGAATCCATCGCGCCACGTGGGCCAGATCGGTTGCCAGCCGAGCTCCCGCTTGGCCTTCGCGTTCGAGGAGCCACGGCCCTCGGTCATCATCGTGACCAGGACGTCGCCCGCGAGCAGGCGGCCGAGCCAGGCGGGGATGCGGAGCGGGGGTTTCGCCCCCACGGCGTCGGCGATGGCCGGGATGAACTCGCGGGACGGCGCCGGGTCGTCGTCGACGATGTTGTAGATGCCGCTCCGGCCCCGTTCCAGGGCGGCGACGGTGCCGCTCGCAGCGTCGTCGATGTGGGTCGACGAGATGATTCCCGCCCCGCTGCCGATGACCGGAAACATCCTGCGGCGGAGGATCTGGACGAGTGCGTCCGAGGCGCCTGGGCCGTAGAGCCCGCCGTAGCGGACGACGATTCCCTCGAGCGGCGCGTCCAGGACGACGCGCTCCAGGAACCTGATCGCGGCCAGGGTCTCGGTCTGCTCCTTCACCGGGTGTGGATCCAGCGGGTCGTCCTCGGTCTTGATCCACGAGCCCTCGCGGCTGTTGCTCCAGCCGGTGAAGCTCTGCGCCACGAGTCGCCGCACACCGGTCGCCTTGGCCGCCGCGAGGAGATGCTGGGTGCCTTCCGTGCGAAGCCGGTTGGTCAGGGCGAACCACCGATCGAAATGCCGGAAGTCGGGCGTGCCCGAGAGCGCCGTCATCTCGTGGATGATCGCATCCGGCTCGGCTCGGGCCACCGCCTCGCCGATCCCGACGGCGTCGAGCCCGTCAACGACGGCCGGCTCCGCTCCCATCGCGCGGACCGTTTCGGTGGACGCCTCGCTCGTCGTGGTTCCGGTGACCTGGTGGCCATTGGCCACCAGCATCGGGATGAGTCGCTTACCTACGGCGCCCGTCGCGCCGGCAACAAAGACCCGCATCGGAGGCCTCCTTTCGTCTCTGTCCCCGAGACGAGATCGGCGGCAGGGTTGTGAAAGGCTGTAACCCGGCCGGTCCGGATCAGAGACCCGCCACGACCCTCCCGAGGCCGCGGCGGAAGCCCACCCCGGCGACGCCCCGCCAGGGAGCGCCCACCGATCGCCGCAGGCGAGCGACCTCGCGTTCGCGGGAGACCAGGTAGCGGCCGATGGCGGCGCTCTGGGTCGTGGACAGGCTGCCGGCCCGCTCGACGAGGAACGTGCGCGCCATGGAAGCGCCGACGTCCGCATCGTGGAGCAGGCCGAGGTGGTCCTGGAGGGCCACGACACGAGTGATCAATGGCTCGACACCGGTGCCCAGCGGCTCGCGCACGAACTCGATCGTGTAACGCATCCACTTCGCGGCGATCCGGAGGTCGTGGAGCGTCTCGACGTCCGCCCAGCGGAGGACGGGCTCGTAGGCACGCACCCGCTCGTAGGTGCGCCAGATCCGGGTCGGGGTCGTGTCGCGGATCCGATGCGGCTGCGTCGGCGCGACGGGCAGGACGGCGGCGCCCTCGGTCTGGACGAAGACCCGGAAGTCCTCCACGAACCGGCGATAGCCGTCCGAATCGAGCTCGTGGAGCAGGAGGACTCGCGCGTCCTCCCGGACCGCGCGCCAGCCGGCGAACAGGGGCTCGAGCGCACGCTGCTCGGTCCGCGGGACCGACTCGCGGTAGGCCTCGGCGGCCTCGAGGAGGACGTCGAGGTCGCGCACGGCGCCGAGCCGGCCGGCGACGTCACGGAGGCGATTCCGATACCGCTTCGTCCGGTCCTGTCGGAACCCGTCCCCGAACACCCGCCAGGCGGCTCGCATCCGGCGCGTGGCCACCCGCATGGCATGGAGCTGCTCCGGGTCGCCGCCCTCTCGGGTCCCCGCTTCGCGCGCCAGCATCCGGGCGAAGTGGAAGCGAAGGAGCTTGCGACCCGCTTCGGCGACGTGGTCCTCGGCGGTGACCCCGGGATGCTTGCCGACGTGGAGGGGTGCCGGCGCCGGCAGGGGTGGGATGGCCGGCAAGCTCGGCACCGTCGCAGTGGGCTCCGCCACAGCGGCGGCGACGGCAGGTGTCGAACGCCGGGTTCGCGTCGACCGCCTCGCCCTGGCCGAGCGAGCGGGAGGCGGCGCCTTCGGTGTCTCCGGCGCCTCGGCAGCGGCCTCATCCCGGGACGGCGCGATGGCATCGAGATGGTCGAGGCCGTCATCGAAGCCGCGGACATCGGGGAGCGGCCCCTTCGTGAGCCGCTGGGCGCGGACCGCGGCCAGTGCCGCCTCGAGCTTCGAGACCCGCGCGTCCCGCAGGGAGGGCTCCGATTCCAGGGTCTTGCCCAGCGCGAGGAGGCGCGCCTCGTCGCCGCGGACGAGCTCGACCTCCAGCTCGGTGAACCGCTCCACCACGCGGCTCCGGGTGACGACATCCACCTCGTCCAGCGACAGCTCGACGACCGTGGCGCCGTCCCTCAGCTCGCGGCGGCGGCGAAGCTGGCGGATCGTGACCAGCTCGACGAGCGGCTCGTCGCCACACAACTCGAGCATCAGCGAGCGGGCGTCGGAGGCCGGCCAGTCGTGAGGACCCGAGGTCCGGTCCGCCGGCCCCTCCAGCTCCTCTCGCCGGTGGGGGCCGCGGCTCGACGGGCGTCGTGCAGTCGACTTGACGGAGACCACCGTGCCACCGCCGGAGCCACGGAGCCGGGCCGCGAATCCCGCCCGAGCGAGGGCGCCGTCGTTGGTGTCGAGATAGCGATCCTCGAGCTGGGTGGTCCGGACGGCCGAGACGGCACGGAACGTGCCCAGCTCGTCGGCGCCGATGAACCGATCGCCTTCCTTCCGCTCCCGGAGCCGGAACTTCAGCTCCACCTCCACGCGCCCCGGGCGCGTGCCGGAATGGGTCGGGCTCTCGCTCATCGACGCGCCGGCGTCATGCGCGCGGATCGAGCGAGCCCGCGGCGATCCCGGGTCGCCTCGGCTGGTTCGCCACGACACCCGACGCCAGGGCTCGCGCCTTGAGGATCTCATGCGTGTCGCGCTTGCCCGGATGACCCTCGATCGTCTCGGTGCGACGCCACATGGCGTCGGGGCCCAGCTGCCAGGAACGGCGGTCGTCGGCCAGCATCACCTCGATGATCTCGGCGATCCGGGCACGAGCCTCCAGGTCCTCGACGGGGACGATCGCCTCGACCCGCCGATCCAGGTTGCGGTCCATGAGATCGGCCGAGCCGATGTACCACTCGCGCTCCCCGCCGTTCTCGAAGCCCCAGATCCGGGAGTGCTCGAGGAACTCGCCGATGATCGAGCGGTCGCGGATCCGCTCCGACAGGCCGTCGACGCCCGGGAGGACCGAGCACGCGGCGCGCACGATGACGTCCACGTCGACGCCGGCCTGGGACGCCCGATAGAGCGCCTCCACCGACGGCGCATCGACGATCGCGTTGAGCTTGAGCACGATCCGCGCCTCACGACCCGCCTGCGCATGGCCGATCTCCCGCTCGACCAGCTCGAGGAATCGGGAGCGGAGCGAATGCGGCGCGACGAGCAGCCGCCGGAACGCGCGCTGTCGGGACAGCCCGGTGAGGACGTTGAACAGGTCGGTGACGTCGGCACCGAGCTCGGGGCGGCACGAGAGGAGTCCGAGGTCCACGTACTGGCGCGCCGTTCGCGGGTTGTAGTTGCCGGTCCCGATGTGGACGTAACGTCGGAGGACCGAGCCTTCGCGGCGGACGACGAGGGCGGTCTTGCAATGGGTCTTGAGCCCCACCATCCCGTACACGACGTGGGCGCCGGCCTGCTCCAGCTTGCGCGCCCAGACGATGTTCGCCTCCTCGTCGAAGCGGGCCTTGATCTCGACCAGGACCACCACCTGCTTGCCACGGTCGGCCGCGCGGATGAGGTCGCGCACGATCGGTGAATCTCCCGACGTCCGGTACAGCGTCTGCTTGATCGTGAGCACGTCCGGGTCGTCGGCGGCCTGGGCGATGAAACGCTCCACGGAGGCCGCGAACGACTCGTACGGATGGTGGACGAGGATGTCGCCGGCGCGGATCGCGGCGAACACATCGGTCGGCTCGTCCTCGTCGGCCGGGACGAGGCGGGCGGGTGTCACCGCCTGCCAGGGTGGTAACCGGAGGTCGGGCCGGTCGAGGTCGAGGACCGGCCGCAGCCCGGTCAGGTCGAGCATGCCGCGGACCTCGTAGCAGTCCTCGTCACGCAGCCCGATCCCGCGCAGGAGCAGCTGGCGCGTCCCGGCCGGCATCGATCGCTCGACCTCGAGCCGAACGGCCTCGCCGAAGCGGCGCCGCCGAAGCTCTTCCTCGATCGCCATCAGGAGGTCGTCCGCCTCGTCCTCCTCGATCGCCAGATCGGCGTTGCGGGTCACCCGGAACAGGTGGTGCTCCTGGACCTCCATCCCGGTGAACAACGCGTCCAGGTTGGCCTCGATGACCTGGTCGATGAGCACGAACCGGTTGTGCTCGACCTCGAACAGCCGCGGCAGAATCTGCGGCACCTTGACGCGGGCGAAGCGGCGCTCACCGATTTCGGGATCGCGCAAACCGACCGCGATCGAGAGGCTCAGCGTCGAGATATACGGGAACGGATGACCGGGATCCACGGAGAGCGGCGTGAGGACCGGGAAGATCTCGTCCAGGAACCGCTGGCGGAGCGTCTCGTGATGCTCCGGGATCGCCGAGTACTTGACGATCTCGACTCCTTCGGCTGCGAGCGCCTTGCGCAGGTCGGCGTAGATGGCGGAGTGGTCGGCGACGATCTCGAGCACCCGCGCCCGCGACGCCGCCAGCTGCTCGGCCGCCGTACGCCCGTCCCGCGACGTCGCGGTCGAGCCGGCCTGGACCTGCTGGCGCAGTCCCGCAATCCGGATCTGGAAGAACTCGTCCAGGATGTCGGCGACGATCGTCAGGAACCTCACGCGCTCCAGGAGCGGGTTGCGGTCGTCGTGCGCCTCGTGGAGGACGCGCGCGATCAGCTCGAGGGACGAAAGCTCCCGGTTGAGGTACGGCGCGGGGAGGGACTGGAGAGCGCGAGGTCTCGGTTTCGATCGCGTCTTTCCGCGAGCCGGGACCTTCGTTTCGGCGACCGCCATCCGGCTGACGCGCTCCTTCACGGGTGGGCGCCGGTGGACGCGGCCGGCAGGCCGGTCGGCGCCATTGCTGCCGGCAGTTGAGGGCCCACCGGGGCCGCCGAGGATAACACGCGTCTGTGAACGATCCGTGCGTGGCGGCGAGGCTAGGCGTCGGTGTCGGCCACGTACCTCCGCTCGCCCGTCCCGGGATCGACCAGCACCCGCATCCGGGTATTCGTGGTGGGGTCCACGAACACCTCCGGTGTCGGGCGGAACCGGGGCTCGACCGGACCCGGCGTCTCGCCGCCCCCGGGGCCGATCGCGTCGTTCGCCCGCTCGGCGGCCTCGGAGCGATAGCGGCTTCGCTCCAGGACGACGGCCACGATCAGGAAGCCGCCCATCGCGACCAGCCACAGCCCGGATCCCGCCATCGCCGGGCCGAGGGTGAGCGTGCCCAGGCCGGCCAGGCCGAGCAGAACCCCGACCACGAGGATCGCTCCGCGGATCGCGCCGTTGACGCTCACCAGCTACTCGACGGTTTGCGCCGCGCCGGCGTCGGGCTCGATCACGACGGCCGTGCCATAGGCCACGATCTCGGACATCGTGCCCGCCAGCTCGGAGCTGTCGAAGCGCATCGAGAGGACGGCATTCGCGCCCATGAGGGTTGCGTTCTTCACCAGCCGGTCGATCGCCTGGCGGCGGGTGTCCTCGAGGAGCTCCGTGTACTCCTTGATCTCGCCACCCACGATCGACCGGAGGCCGGCGGTGAGGTTGCCGGCGAAGCCGCGGCTACGGACGACAAGTCCGAATGCCTGGCCCTTGGTCTCGGTCACGCGGTGGCCGGAGATGAACGGCGTTGTGGCGACGATCATCGACTCTCCCTTTGTGCTGTGCATTCCGGGCACGGACAGTGGGCCCGAAGCATCGTGAACGCGTAGTAGCCGGTGTGATGGCCGTCCGCCCAGGCGGGTGCGATCGCGTAGGACCCGACGAGGCTGACGTCCACGATCCGGACCTGCTCGGGCGTGAGCGTAGGCTTGCTGTCGAGCCAGCCCGGCATGCCCGCTTCGCCTCGACAGAAGGCGCACGGGCACATCCAGCGAAGTGGCGTCGCCTCGAACACGGATCGATGGCCGTCGCGCCAGTCGATCTCGAGCGTGCCGGCTGCTCGGTCGGCATGGATCCGCGCGGGTGTGGTGGCCGAGGCCTCGAGCTCGCGTGCGGCGGTCATGGCGGCATCGTAGGGCACGCATGCACCGGACGAATGGTGGGGTTCCTTCCACGGCCGAGGGGACTATCCTGCGCCGGGTGAGCCTGGTCATCGATCGCGTCCACAAGCACTTCGGCTCGATCGCCGCCCTCGACGGGATGACGTTCGAGGTGCCTGAGGGCCGGGTGTTCGGGTTCCTTGGCGCCAACGGCGCCGGCAAGACGACGACGATGCGGATCGTGCTCGGCGTGTTGCGGGCGGATTCGGGAACGATCGCCTGGCGGGGCCGGTCCACCGACGAGCTTCCCCGCTCCACCTGGGGCTACCTGCCGGAGGAGCGCGGCTTGTACCCGCGGATGACCGTCCTCGAACAGCTCGTGTTCTACGCGGGCCTCCAGGGGATCGCGAGGGATGTCGCCCGTCACGATGCCCTGGACTGGCTGGGACGATTCCGGATCGCCGATGCCGCCGAGCGCCGGGCGGAGGAGCTGTCCAAGGGCAATCAGCAGAAGGTCCAGCTGATCGCCGCGATCCTCCATGGGCCGCAGGTGCTGCTCATGGACGAGCCGTTCACGGGGCTCGATCCGGTCAACGTCGCTCTGCTGCGGGAAGCGTTCCTCGAGCTCCGTGACGAGGGACGGACGCTCGTCTTCTCGACCCACCAGATGGAGGCCGTGGAGGCGATGTGCGAATCGGTCGCGATCGTCGACCGTGGCCGGGTGGTCGTCGGCGGAACGCTCCAGGAGGTGAAGCGGTCCACGGGTCGGCGGATGATCCGGATCGCCGTCCTGGACGACCATCGCCTGCCGTGGCTGAGACTCGTGCCGGGTGCCCGGATCCTGCGACCCGGGATCGATCGCACGGAGGTGGAGCTCGATCCGGGGGTCGAGCCCGACGAGGTGCTCGCCGCGGCGGTCGCGTCCGGAGCGCGGGTCACCCATTTCGAGGTCGCCGACGCGTCGCTGGAGCAGGTGTTCATCGACCACGTCGGCCGACCGGTCGACGAAGACACCCGTCTCGGCGTTCGTGGTGAGGGCGGTGGGCCCGCGCCACGTCCGGGTCGCGAGGAGCCAGCCGCATGAGCGCGCCGCGTCGCCCCGAGCCGCTCCTTCCCAACGTCCCGATCATCGCTCGCCGCGAGTACGTGGAGCGCGTGCGGGGCCGCCTGTTCGTCGTGTCCACGATCCTGCTGGCGCTGCTCGCGGTCGCCGTGTCGTTCCTGCCGCTGGCCGTCCGCCTCGCCGAGCGGGGAACGGTGACTCGGATCGCGGTCGTGAGCGCCGGTGGCGGGTCGGTGGACCACATCGCGGACGTCATCGACCAGTTCCTGGGCAGTGGGTTCAACGCGGCGGCCGGTCAGCCACGCCCGTACGACGTCAAGACCCTGCCCACGATCGAGGCCGGCAGCAGCGCCGTGAACGAGGGGCAGCTCGACGCGCTGGTCGTCGTCGAGCGACGCGGCGAGGGCGGGCTCGCGTTCCAGGTGCTGACCGGGGAGACGATGAGCAGCGATCGCTCGCTCAACGTCCAGGTCGCCCTGTTCGGTGCAGCGGTGATCGACTGGGTCGAGACGACCGGATCCGGAGCCGGGTTCATCATGCCCGGCTTCTCGAGTGCAACGGCAGGGGCGGCGCCGGCGGCCGGCTCCGGTGTCCTGTCGCCCACCGAGTTCGCCAATCGCCGGATCGTGGGCATGGTGTTCGGGATCCTGATCTTCATCACGATCGTGGTCTACGGGATGTGGGTCGCGGCCGGCGTTGTGGCCGAGAAGACGAGCCGCGTGATGGAGGTCCTGATCGCCGCCGCCTCGGCCCGACAGCTGGTCATCGGCAAGTTGCTCGGGATCGGGCTGGCCGGGCTCACGCAGCTCGGGTTCGTGATCGTTCCCGCGCTCGTCGTGCTCGGGCTCCAGGACCAGATCGGGATCGCGCTCCTGGGACCGTCGCCCACGGCAGGGCCGTCACTGGCTGGCCTGTCGCCGGTGATGCTCGGCGCATTCGTCGTCTACTTCGTGCTCGGCTTCGCGCTGTACGCGGCGATCTATGCCGGCGCAGCGTCGTTGATCAGTCGACCGGAGGACCTCCAGGTCATCGCGCTGCCGCTGAGCCTGATCGCGATCGCCGGCTACTTCCAGGCGATCCTGGCGCTTACCGGCGGGACGGCCGGCTTCATCCGGATCGCGTCCTACATCCCGTTCTGGAGCCCGTTCGTGATGCTGACCCGACTCACGGTGGGTCGGGTCTCGCCGGCGGAGCTCGCGCTGTCGCTCGGGATCCTCGTCCTGACGGTGCCGATCGCCGTCATCGTCGCGGTGCGAGTCTATCGGGCAGGCGTGCTGCTCTATGGTCAGCGACCGGGTCTGCGGATCTTCCTGGCGGCGATCCGCCGTCCGGCCTGACCGATCCGTCGATGGTTCGACTCGCGCTCGGTCTCCGGGCGCCGGACCCGGACGCGGTCGCGCGATGGCGGAATCGTCCACGGACCGACGAGCCGCGCGACGGGCTTCGCCACGATCGCCACGAGGTCACCGTCAGGGTCGCGGACGACGAGGCGGATGCGGCCTTCGAGGCCGCGAGAGCGCGGCTCCGTGACTATCGGATCTTCCCACCCTCGGTCCTGCGGCCGACCGTCGACACCCCGGACGGCGTGGTCCGCGACGGCGCGCTGGTCGTGTTCCGGGCGTCGCTGCCGCCGGGCGTGCTGTCCGTGGAAGGCGCGGTCCGGGTCCTGCGCACCTGGGACGACGAGAGTGCGGGGGCGCGGGAGACCGGGTTCGAGATCGCGACCCTGGCCGGCCACCCGGAGCGGGGTGCCGAGATGTTCGTCGTTCGCCTGGACCGCCAGGCTCGTCGGCTGACGCTGCGGATCGAGGCCTGGTCCCGGCCTGCGTCGGCGCTGGTCCGTCTCGGGGGGCCGATCGGGCGCCGGATCCAGCTCCGGGCCACCCGCGCCGCGGTCGCCGAGTTCGGATCTCGGGCCGGGACGCCGCCCGGCGCCGGCTAGTCCTCCTCGAGTCCGAGGGGCAGCCGCGAGATCAGCGCCAGGACCCGGCCCGATGACGGCAGCAGCGCGGCGTGTTCGTCTGCGGGTATCGCCGCGGCGGTCGGCGATTCGCTCGCGGCCACGAACCGCCAGAGCCGGCTCCGAATCCCCGGCAGGTACGGACTCGAACGCTGGCGTGCCATGATCCCCGCGATTCCCTGGCTCACCGCGGCGTCGAACAGTGCCCGCCCCTCGCCGGCGATCGCGGGCACGGCGACCACTTCGTCGCCAGGCCTCAGCACGCGCCGAAGCAGTCGCCGTCGTCGCTCGAGCGCGACCCCCAGGAGCGACCGTCCATCGAGGTGGAGGAGGTCGAAGGCGAGGAACGCGACCGGTCGACCCGACCCACCCTCCAGGCGCGTCGCGAGGGCCGCTGCGTCGGCTCGGCCCTCCGCATCGACGACGACGAGCTCGCCGTCGAGGATGGCCGAGCGGGCATCCACCCGGACCGCGAGCCCGGCGAGCTCCGGGATCGCCGCGGACACGTCGCGGCCGCCCGCGTCCTCGATCAGGACGTCACCGGATCCGGGGCGGTCCGCCGGGCCGATCGTGACCAGCGCCCGCACACCGCCCCACGAGGGCTCGAACAGGTGGTCGACCGAGTCGAATGGCTCGCCGGCGGGGCGGGGGAGCATCGGCCGCAGACCGCGCGGTGGGTTGGGCAGCGTCGGTCGCTCGGCCTCGAGCCGGAGCGAGAGCTGGTCGGTCGCGGGCGACATCCCCGGCGATGGTAGCCGCTAGACTCGCCCCCGTCGCCCTTGCCCAGGAGTGCTATCTCCGTGCCGCGCTCGAAGCCGTCTCGCCGCGCCCTCGAGCCCGACGATCTCGCCCGCATCCGTGTCGCCACCGAACCGGTCCTCTCGCCGGGCGGCCGGCTGGTCGCATTCACGGTCCAGACGGTGGCCCCACGCCGCGACGGGTATCGCCACGCGATCTGGCTGGCCCCGGCCGATGGATCGGCGCCGGCCCGACAGCTCACGATCGGCGCCCGCCATGACCGGCATCCGCGGTTCTCCCCGGACGGCCGCCAGCTCGCGTTCCTGTCGGACCGCAGGCTCAGGACGGAGGACGCGCCTGGAGGAAAGGAGGAGAAGGATCGGGAGGACGCGACCCAGGTTCACCTGCTCCCCCTCGACGGCGGTGAGGCGCGCCGCCTGACCGACCTCCCGCGCGGGGTGGACGACGTGGCCTGGTCACCGGACGGCCGGCGCCTTGTCGTGGTGAGCACGTCGCGTGGGGCAACCCGGGAGGAGGATGCGCGTCGCGCCGGGAAGCCGCGGACGAAGCCGGGCGATCCCGTGCCGTCCGATTACCACTACATCGACCGGCTCGAGTACATGGCCAATGGCGCGGGCTTCGTCTACGACCGGATCGGGCACCTGTGGATCGTGGACGTCGAGACGGGTGCCGTCCGACGACTGACCGACGGCCCCGCGCCGGAGTCCTCACCTGCCTGGTCGCCCGACGGCAGGCGGATCGCCTTCGTCACCAACCGCCGCCCCGACCGCGACACGAGCTGGGTCAGCGACATCCATGTCGTGGACGTCGCCACGGGCCGCGAGCATGCGATCACCGGGGGTCCGCGACAGGTGTTCTTCAGCCCGACCTGGCTTCCGGATGGCCGCTCGATGGCCGCGATCGGTCACCGCTGGCCCAAGGGTGGCGGCCGTCGTTTCGACATCTGGGTGTTCCCCGCCGACGGCAGCGGCGCCTCCGCGGCGGGAGGTCGGAACCTGTCTGCGCCGAGTGACCTGATGCCGGGTGCCACGATGAACAGCGATCTCACGGTGGGCGAGGACGCGCGGCTCAGACCCTCGCCGGACGGTCGATGGCTCACGTTCAGCGCACCCGTTGACGGGAGCTACGAGCTGTGGCGGATCTCGATCGCGACCGGCCGGATCGAGCGGCTGACCTCGGGCCGCCACTACATCTCGGCCTTCGACCAGGTGGGGGATCGCGTTGCGTTCCTGCGGTCGTCGCCCACGGAGCCACCGGAGATCCACGTCCGCACCGGTCGCGGCCGGCCACGCCGCATCAGCTCGCTGAACGACGACGTCGTCGCCGGGCTGCGCCTCATCGAACCCGTCGAGCGGAAGGTCACGGTCGACGGCCGCACGATCCAGGGTTGGCTGATCGCGGCCGGACGGGGTCGTCAGCCGCTCGTGACCGAGATCCACGGCGGCCCGGCTACGCTGTATGGCTGGACGCCGTTCCTCGAGTTCCAGGTCCTCGCCGGTGCCGGGATGAGCGTCTTCTACTGCAATCCTCGCGGATCCGAGGGCTACGGCGAGGCGTTCGCCGCCGCCAACTACCGGGACTGGGGGCCAGGCCCCTCGAGGGACGTCCTGGCAGGTGTCGACGCGCTCGTCGAAGACGGCCTCGCGGATCCGGAGCGCCTTGGCGTCACCGGCGGCTCGTATGGCGGCTACCTGACGAATTGGCTGGTCTCCCACGACCAGCGGTTCCGAGCGGCGATCACCTGTCGCAGCGTCGCCGATCTCGCGATGCTGTTCCTGACCGGCGACATCAGCAGTGCCCAGTTCGCCGAGATCGAGTTCGGCGTCCGTCCGTGGGCCGATGACGGGATCCTGCGCGAGCAGTCACCGGTCACCCATGCGGCGAGCATCCGCACGCCACTCTTGATCCAGCATTCCGAGAACGACATCCGGGCCACGGTCGGTCAGGCCGAGGCCCTGTTCACGGTGCTCCGCACGCTCCGCCGACCAGTGCGGTTCATGCGCGTCCCGGAGGAGAACCACGAGCTCACCCGGTCGGGAACGCCGTTCCGCCGGATCGAGAACCTGGTCCAGGTCCGCGACTGGTTCGTCCACTTCCTGATCCGCGGCCGGACCGAGCTCCCTCCGCGACCCAGGGCCCGCGCCCACCGTTAGGCGGGCGCCACGCCAACGGCGGGATCAGGCCGGCCGGAAGCGGTTGAACCCGATCCCGAGGGCGACCAGGAACACGAGCGCGAGGATCCCGAGCAGGGGACCCGGTCCGCCGCTGCCAGGACCGCGGGTGGTGACGACCGTATCGGTTGGTGGCAGCCCGTCGCCCACGACGACGGTGCCCGCCATGTCGGAGTGGAATTCGCAGTGATACGCGAACGTCCCAGCCGTCGAGAACGTCACCGTCTGCGACGCGCCGTTGTTGATCGTGCCCGTGTCGAAGGAGCCGTCATTGGCCGTGGCCGTGTGGGCCTGCGCGTCGGAGTTCGTCCAGGTCACGGTGTCGCCGACGGCGACCGTGATCGTCCGCGGCGAGTACGAGAACCCCGAGATCGCCACCGCGTGATCGGCCGCCCTCGCGAGACCGGCAAGCGAGATCAGCAGCACGCCTGAGCCCACCGCGGCCAGCACCGCCCGGCGCATCGCTCCGGCGCGCCGGTTCGTCACCTGGACGTTCATCCTGTCCTCCTCGTTGCGGCCCGCCGGTCGTCCCGGGTTTCGGGTCTCCTCGTTTCCATCTACGTCGCCCGGGAGGGCTCGGATCGCGGTGTAGACTCACCGCCCATGGTTACCGCCCGCCGGCCGGACACGCTCACGCGCGAGCGCGCCCACGAGCTCGCGCGGGCCTTCGACGGCGGTCGGCCGGGCTCGATCGGAAGCCTGCTGGGGCGGGTGACCGCGGTCGACCAGGTGGGCGTGGAACAACGGGTCGACGTCCTTCGTCGGCGTTCGATCAAGCGCGAATCCAAGCTCTGGGCGCTCGATCTCGCGATTCGGATGATGGACCTCACGACGCTCGAGGGAAAGGACACCGCGGGCAAGATCCGGGCGCTGTGCGCCAAGGGGATTCGACCCCAGCCGGGCGATCCGACGATCCCTTCGGTGGCTGCCATCTGCTGCTACCCGACATTCATCGCCGACGCCAAGGAAGCACTCGAGGGCACGGCGGTGAAGGTGGCGTCCGTGGCGACCGCCTTTCCTTCCGGCCAGACCTTCCGCGACATCAAGATCGCCGAGACGCGCGCCGCCGCATCCGCGGGCGCCGACGAGATCGACATGGTCATCGACCGCGGGGCATTCCTCGCCGGTGAATATGGCGCAGTGTTCGACGAGATCGTGGACATCAAGGAAGCGGCCGGCTCCGCCCATCTCAAGGTGATCCTCGAGACCGGTGAGCTGGAGACCTATGACAACGTCCGGCGCGCGTCGGTGCTCGCCATGGCCGCCGGCGCCGACTTCGTCAAGACGTCCACCGGCAAGGTTCAGCCGGCCGCCACGCTGCCCGTGACGCTCGTGATGCTCGAAGCCGTTCGCGACTTCGAGCGTGCCACCGGCCGTCAGGTCGGCGTGAAACCGGCCGGCGGGATTCGCACCGCGAAGGAAGCGATCGGCTACCTCGTGGTCCTGTACGAGACGCTCGGTCCGCGCTGGATGAGCCCCGACTGGTTCCGCTTCGGGGCGTCGTCGCTCCTCAACGACGTCCTGATGCAGATCGAGAAGGAACGGACCGGCCGGTATCAGGGACCCGATCACTTCACGCTGGATTAGATACGTCCGATACAAACGCCTGCGTCAACGGCGAGCAATCCGCAATCTGCTCTGTGACAATGCCCGCGTGACGAGCGGGACGGAACGGTCGCACGCCCGGGGGTAGGCTGCTGAGCGGGTTGAAGCGGTTCCTCGCGCTTCTCATCCCCACGACCTTCGTGCTCGCCGGCTTCCGCCTGTTCGCCTTCCTCGCCTTCGATTCCGTTCCCAATGCCGTGTTCGCGATCGCCCTCGTCGCCTACGGTGCCCTGGTCACGGTGACCGCGCTCATCCTCCGCCGGCGCCAGTTCGACACGGCGCTGACGATCGTCTCCGGTGGCGCCCTCGCGCTCGCGTTCCTGAGCCCGATCATCCTTCCCGAGACGGCGTCGGTCGCAGTGGTCGTACCGGTCCTGGTGGTCGCGGTCGCCCTGCCCTACCTCCAGCGCGAGCGATTGTCGATGCTTGCGGCCGTCGCATGGATCTCGGCAATTGCGATCGCGATGCTGGTCGAGATCACGCCGGTGACGACGACCACGCCGGCATGGTTCCAGTCCACGTTGATGGTGGTCCAGGTGACCGCGATCATCGGACTCGTGATGTTCCTGCTCGTGGAGTCGAGCCGGCACCTGCGGCAGACCGCCACCCAGATGGCGGACGCCAACAGCGCCCTCCAGGACGCCCAGGACACGGTTCGGCGCGTCAATCGCGAGTTGCGTGGACGCGTGGGCGAGCTCGAGCGGCTGAATCGCGAGGCCACCCTGGTCGGCCAGATGGCCAGCCTGCTTCAGGTGAGCGAGAAGGCCGACGAGGCCTATGCCGTCGTCGGACGCGCCGGCCGAATGCTGTTCCCGGGCACCGTCGGGGCCGTCCTCGTGGTCCCCGAGTCCAGGCTCGTGGCCGAGGTGGCCACCAGCTGGGGCGATCCCGAGCTCGAACGCAAGGTGTTCCAGCCCCAGGACTGCTGGGCGCTCCGTGGCGGTCGCGTCCATACGATGGACCACCCCGCCTCGGATCCGGTCTGCGCGCATGTATCCGATCCGGGTCGCGGGCCCTATGTGTGCATTCCGCTGACGGCGCTCGGTACCACCCTGGGCGTCCTTCACCTGCAGGCGATCGGGGAGCCCGCGGCCTCCGCCGCCGGGGAGGCTCCGAGCGGCGGCGCATCCGACGCTGGGGGCGTCCGGCATCCGACCGGAACGCAGTTCAGCGACGACGTTCGCGACCTTGGCCTCCGCGTCGCCGAGCATCTCGCCCTCGCGATGGCGAACTTCCGGCTTCGGGAGACCCTCCAGGTCCAGTCCACCCGTGACCCGCTCACCGGCCTGTTCAACCGCCGGTACATGGAGGAATCGCTCGAGCGCGAGCTCCACCGGGCCGGTCGCGAGGAGTCCGCGCTGTCGCTGCTCATCCTCGACCTCGACAACTTCAAGCGGTTCAACGACCGGCTTGGCCATGCGTCGGGCGACACCCTCCTGCGCTCGCTCGGCGAGTTCCTGCTCGAGAAGGTGCGGCGCGAGGACGTTCCCTGCCGCTACGGGGGCGAGGAGTTCGTGGTCATCCTGCCCAAGGCCACGAAGCAGGATGCGCATCGGCGCGCCGAGTCCCTTCGCGAGGACGCCCGGGCCCAGTGGGTGCCGTACGGACCCGGGGTCACCGTCTCGATCGGGGTGGCCGCGTACCCGGAGGACGGCTCAACCACCCGCGCGCTCCTCGACGCTGCGGACACCGCGCTCTATCGCGCCAAGGCAGAGGGCCGGGACCGGGTCGTGGCCGCAGGCGCGGCCTGACCCGCGCCTCGTCAGCTGGGGCGGCCGAGGACGAGGGCCGCGTTGAGGCCCCCAAACCCGAACGAGGTGGAGAGCACGCGGTCGTAGGTCCCGCCGCGGCCCTCGGTCAGCAGACCCGGCAGGCAGTCGATCGCCTCCGGATCCGGGTTCGAGAGGTTGACGGTTGCCGGCGCCCAACCGTCGCGGATCGTGAGCGCGGCGATCGCCGTCTCGATCGCACCTGTCGCCCCCAGAGGATGCCCATAGATAGCCTTCGTTCCCGACACCGGGACGCCGTTCGCGTGAGGGCCGAGCGCGAGCGCGATGGCGCGCGCTTCCGCCACGTCTCCCAGCGGCGTCGAGGACGCGTGGGCGTTCACGTAGTCGATCGAATCGGGTTCCACTGCCGCGTCGGCGAGCGCGAGGGCGATGGCCCGGGCGGCCTCGACGCCGTCGGGGCGGGGCTGGACCATGTGATGGGCATCCGAGGTCGCCCCGTACCCCTCGATCACCGCGTACGGGACGGCGCCGCGCCGGTCAGCCACCTGTGCCGCCTCGAGCACGAGCAAGGTCGCGCCCTCGGCGAGGACGAAGCCACTCCGCGCCGTGTCGAACGGCCGACAGCTCTCCCCCGGGTGGTCGTTATGGGCGTCGGCCAGCGCCCGGATGATGTCGAACGCCCCGAACGCGAGCGGCGACAGCGGGCACTCCACCCCGCCCGCGATCGCGGCATCGGCCTCGCCCGCGCGGATGGCATTGACGGCCTCGCCAACGGCCACGCTCCCCGAAGCGCACGAGTTCGCCGTCGACAGGATCGGCCCGCGAACGCCCAGGGCGATCCCGAGGTTCGCCGGCGCCGCGCCGCCGAAGACGGCGAGGGCAAGGGTCGGCGCAACGGAGCGGATGCCGCGTTCGAGGTACCGCTCGTGCTGCGTCTCGGCGAACGCGATCCCTCCCAGCGCGCTGCCGAGATAGATCCCGATCGCACCCGGATCGGGATGGCCCCCGGCCCCGGGCGAGAGGGCCGCATCGTCCATCGCCATTCGTCCGGCGGCCACGGCGAACTGGCTGAAGCGGTCGAGGGCCCGCACGGACCGCGCGTCCATGAACGTGGCCGGATCGAACCCATCGACCTCGCCGGCAACCTGCGATCGGAACGCGGAGGGATCGAAGCGCGTGACGCGGCGGATCGGCGAATGCCGTGAACGGAGCGCGTCCCGAAACGCCGGCAGGCTCACCCCGGATGCCGTGACCAGCCCGATGCCGGTGATCCAGACCTGGCGTCGCTCCGTCGTCATGAGGGTTGATTCGCCGCTCCGGGCAGAGCGGACGTCCCAGCCTGGGCGACCGCCTCGGCGAGGGCTTTGAACGTTGCCAGGGTCCGACCCGCGATGGGACGGGTGAACAGCCGATCCACGATCACGGCCCACGCACGGACCCGGGGCCTGAAGTCGTGCACGATCGTCACCTCCGTCCCGAGTCCGCCGCGGTCGGGCTCGATTCGCCACGTCACGTCCATGCCGGCGGTTGCACCGCCCTGGTGCAGGAACCGGAGCCGCAGCTGCTCGGGCTCGTCCCAGGTCCGGGATCGCCAGGCGACCGGGATTCCGAGCCCCAGGACCGGCAACAGGGGACGCCGCGCGACGAACGCCACGAGCGCCCCCGGCCCCGTGCCGTCGAGCAGTTGGGCGCGCACGTAGTGGGGCAGCAGCATCGGCCACCTCAGCGGATCGCGCGCCAGACGGAACACCAGCTCGGGGGGCGCGGCGACCTCGATCGACAGCGCGCTTCGCATGTCAGGCGACTGGGCTCGGCCAAACGTCGAGACGTGCACGGTCGGGGATCACCCGTCCCAGCTCGGTCACGGCCGAAGGAGCGCGGCCAGGAACCGCGGGTCGAGGGCCCGTCGCGCCGGGACGAGGTCGCCCATCACGAGGCTCATCGTCTCACGGACGGCGTCACGCTCGGCGAGCCGATGGGTCGCGTATCGGAACGCATTCGGGCGGGCGAGGAACGCCTGGACCATGAGGCTCACCGCGTCCTTGGCCCCGAATCGGGCCCGCATCGCATGCTCGTAGCCGGTGAGCGCGGCTTCGTGACCCCCGAGGCGGTCGTGAACGGCCGACGCGGCGAGCTCGGCGGAGACGAGCGCCCGGTGGAGACCCTCGCCCGTGAACGGGTCCAGGAACCCGGCCGCGTCACCGACCAGGAGCCAGTCGTCGCCGGCACGATGCGCCACCCGGTGGCCGACCGGCGATGCTCCGGCGATCGCGTCGCATCGCTCCGCGTCCACCCAGGCCACGGGATCGTCGGCCGCAGGTGGGACCGCGGCCAGGACACGCCGGACCACCGTCGCGGCACCGTCCCTGGCGAGCGCATCGCGCCACCGCCGGCCGGCGAGCACGATGCCTACGTTGATCCGCCCGCCCGGGACCGGAGCCAGCCCGCAGTACGCTCCGTCGAGCACGATCATCCGGGCGTCGCGGGCGACGTCGTCGGACCGTGGGTCGCGGACGTGGAATGTCAACCCGACCCTGGTCCCGAGGCGCGCCGTCCGGGCGACTCCGAGGCCTCTGGCGATCGATGACCGGATCCCGTCGGCACCGACCAGGAGATCGGCGTCCACCTCTCGATCGACCTCGTCGAGCCGGACGACGAGACGCGACCGGCCCGTGGGACCGGGTGCCTCGATGCCGCGCACGACGGCTCCCCGCCGGACCTCCGCACCCGCGTCGGTCGCGAGGTCCAACAGGCCGGTGTCGAGGGCCTCACGGTCGAAGCCGACTGCCGGGGCGCGGAGGGATCCGTCGTCGCCATAGGTCAGGCGCGCCACAGGGCCGCCGGGGATCTCGACGCGCATGGCCGGCACCGGCCGGGCAAGAGGTCCCGGGATCGGCGCGGTCACGTCGATCCGTCGCAGGGCCGCGACCGCCGCGGGCGAGGCGAACACCCCCGAGGCATGCCAGCGCCACGCGGGCGCCCGCTCGAAGACGACGACCCGGCGACCGGCACGAGCGAGCATCGCTGCCGTTGCCGCACCGGCCGGACCGCCGCCGACGACGGCGACCTCGACTCGCTCGACCCGTCCCGTCGGCGCCACGCCTTCGCTCACGTCGACACCGCGGCGATTGCGTATCGGTGCCCGACGATCCCGCTCGTCTCGTACACGGGTCGAAGACCCGCGTGGAGGAGCAACGCCCGCATCTCGACCAGCGTGTAGGCACGCCGTGCCGAGAGGGGCGCGTCGTAGCGGCTGTAGCGGTTCCGGGTGAACAGTCGTGACAGGAGCCACGCACCAAGGAGCGTGATCGGGCGCCGGGACAGGTCGTTGACGATGACGCCGCGACGGGACACGCGTCGGAGCTCGCCCAGCAGCGCGATCGCGTCGGGCGGCTCGAGATGGTGGACGACGAGCGAGGCGTGGGCGACGTCGAACGCGCGATCGGGATAGGGGAGCGCCCGTCCATCGGCGACCTCGAGGGTCAGCCCGGCCAGGCGGTCGACGGCCGGTCGCGCGGCCAGGGCAGCCTCGAGCACCTCGGGGCGGCTGTCGGTGGCGGTGACTGCGAGCCGGCGGCCTCGTCGC
>DATBLH010000062.1:0-32671 GCA_036555445.1 Candidatus Limnocylindrales bacterium | reverse complement strand
CTCGCGCGTGCCGGGTACCGGATCGTGGGGATCCATCTCGACTTCCGACAGGCGCTGGCCCATGTCGAGGAGATCAAGCAGTCGATCGTCGACGCCGGTTCCGAGGCCGTGTTCATCAACATGAATGCCGCCGACGACGAGAAGCGTGCGGGCGCGGTGGCGACGATCTGCGACCGCTTCGAGCGCTCCCGGGCCGAGGGCCGCCATCCCTACCTGCGGGTGGTCATGCACTCGCTGGCGTTCGGCTCGCTGGTGCCGTTCCTGGCCGACGACGCGAAGGACGCGGTGGATCGCAAGAAGATGGAGATGACCCTGGACGTGATGGCGAACAGCCTCGTCTACTGGGTCCAGGACCTGTTCCGGATGGGACTGCTCGAGGACGGCTCCAAGGTCTTCGCGATGACCTCCGAGGGTTCGAGCCGGGTGATCCCGTCCTATGGCGTGGTCTCAGCCGCGAAGGCGGCGCTCGAGTCGCACACCCGCCAGCTGGCGATGGAATTCGCCCGGCGCGGAACAGGGATCGCGGTCAACACGATCCGCGCCGGAGTGACCGACACGCCGGCCCTGCGCAAGATCCCGGAGGCGGCGCGGATGGTCGAGATCACCCTGGCGCGGAACCCCCACGGCCGGTTGACGACGACGAAGGACGTCGCGGAGGCCATCGTCCGGCTGTCCGAGAGCGATTCGGACTGGATCAGCGGCAACATCATCGGCGTCGACGGCGCCGAGTTCGTCAGCGGCTGAGTCTGCGAAACCTCGGACCCATGGCTCGGTGAGCGGGCGGGTCATCGTCGTCGGCTCGGTCAACGTCGACCTGGTCGTCAGCGCCGATCGACTCCCCGCACCCGGCGAGACCGTGACCGGCGGCACGTATGCCCGGCACCACGGCGGCAAGGGCGCGAACCAGGCAGTGGCCGCCGCGAGGCTGGGCGCCGACACGGTGTTCGTGGGCGCGGTGGGCGACGATGCGTTCGGAACGGACGCTCGCGCGGCGCTGACCGCCGAGGGGATCGACCTGTCGGAGCTCATCGCGCGCTCGGATGTCCCGACCGGGGTCGCCCTGATCGTGGTCGATCGTGCCGGGGAGAACCTGATTGCGGTCGCCTCAGGCGCCAACGGCTCTCTCCGGCCCGGCGATGCCCGGCTCGCCCTCGAGCGACTGCAACCGACCGCCGGCGACGTCGTCGTGGTCGGCTGCGAGATCCCGCTTCCCACGGTGCGCGAAGCGCTCCACGTCGCCCGGAAGGCCGGCGCGCGAACGATCCTCAACCCGGCCCCGGCCGACGGGCTCGACCGATCGGTGTTCGGGCTGGCCGACGTCATGACCCCGAACCGGCCCGAGCTGGCCCGGCTGGCCCGGGCCGAGGGGCGCCGGCTCGGGCGACGGAACGAGGCCAGCGGGCCGGAGCGGGGAGCACGGTCGCTGCTGGAGCGGAATCCAGAGGGGGAGGGCATCCGGGACGCGGTGCTCGTCAGCCTGGGCGCAACCGGCGCACTCCTCGTGCCGGCGAGCGGGGATCCCGTCTCCATCGACGCCCCGAGCGTGGAAGCCGTGGACACGGTTGGAGCCGGCGACACGCTCAACGGTGCGCTCGCGGTGGGCCTCGCCGAGGGGCAACCGGTCGAGGATGCCGCCCGCATGGCGGTGAGGGCCGCATCCCTCGCGGTCACCAGGCGCGGGGCGCGCGAAGGGATGCCGACGCGATCCGAGCTCGAGGCGGCCTCCGGAACCCGGGACTGAGGGCCGGACTCAGGGGATCGGCGCGGTCATCGTGGCCGGTCGGCGGCGGGCGAGGAGCCCCGTCCTCGGTCCGAGCACCAGCGCGAGGAGGAACACCCCGGTCTCGACGAGCACGATCGTGGCGCCGGTGGCCGCGTCGAGCCAGTAGGACAGGTACAGGCCGCCGATGGCCGCGCCGACCCCGGTCACGATCGCGATCGCCATCAGGGTCCGGAACCGGACCGCGAGCAGCTGAGCCGTCGCGGCGGGCGTGACCAGCATCGCGACCACGAGGATGATCCCGACCGCCTGGAGGCTGACCACGATCGTCAGCGCGACGAGGCCGAGGAACAGGTATTCGAGGAGGTCGACCCTGAGGCCCGACGCCGCGGCGCCCAGCGGATCGAACGTCGCGTAGAGGAGCTCCTTCCACAGCACGACCACGATCACGAGGACCAGGCCGCTGAGGGCGGCCAGGGCGATCAGGTCCTCGCTGCCGATCGAGAGCAGATAGCCGAACAGGAAGCTGAACAGGTCGCCGACGTAGCCATCGAGGGTCGAGAACAGGAACACCCCCAGCGCGAATGTGCCGGCGAACAGGACGCCGATCGTCGTGTCGGCGCGCAGCCCGGCCCGACGCGACACGACCCCGATCGCGAGCGCGGTGACCACGGCCGCGACTCCCGCCCCGACATAGAACGAGCCGCCCACCATGAATGCGATCACGACGCCCGGGAACGCGGCGTGGCTGATGGCGTCGCCGATGAACGCCAGGCCCTTGAGCACGACATAGGTCCCGACCACCGCGCACACCGTGCCCACGAGGAGCGCGGCCACGATCGCGCGCAGGAAGAACGCGTGGCTGAGCGGCTCTGCGAGCGCCTCGATCACGGCGCCCGTCGCTCGCCCGGCCGGCCCTCGTGGAAGTGCGTTTCGCCGGCGACGGCCTCGTCGTGATGGTGGGCATCGTCCATCACGACCGCCTGCCCACCGAGGACCAGCAGGTGACCGCCGTAGACCCGCGACAGGACGGCCGGGTCGAGGACGAGCGACGACGGCCCGTGGGCGATGACCACCCGATTGACGGCAAGGACCCGCTGGAAGCGCTGGGCCGCGCAGGCCAGGTCGTGGGTGGTGGCGATCACGGTCTTGCCGCGCCTGGCCTCACCCTCGAGGAGGTCCATCAGGTCCTCCTGGGTGGTGGCGTCGATCCCGGTGACCGGTTCGTCGAGGAGGAACAGGTCCGGCTGAGCCGCGAGGGCGCGGGCGAGGAACACGCGCCGCCGCTGGCCACCCGACAGGGCGCCGATCCGGGTCCGGCGGAAGTCGCCCATCCCCACCCGCTCGATCGCGTCCGCGACGGCCCGGCGATCCCCCTCGCCTGGACGCCGCAGGGGACCGAGGGCCGGGTAGCGGCCCATGATCACGACGTCTTCGACGGTGACCGGAAACGACCAGTCGACGAGTTCCGCCTGGGGCACATAGGCGACCCGGCGAGCCTGTTGCCCGGCTGGATGCCCGAGGACCTCCACCCGTCCCGACCAGGGCTGGAGCAGCCCGGCCATGATCCGGAGCAGGGTCGACTTCCCGGCGCCGTTGGGTCCGACCACCGCGAGCAGCGATCCGGCTTCGACCGCCAGGTCGACATGCTCGAGCGCGACCCGGTCCCCGTATCCCGCGCTGACGTCCGACAGCCACACGTCCGCGTGCGCACGCGCGTGACCCGCATCCCGTCCCGCGTCCACGTTCGCCAGGTGCCGCTCGGCGCCGTGGTCGTGCGGGTGGCTGTGGGGATCGAACGCGGCCCCCGTCTCGGTGGTGGTCACGGGCGGATCGTACGCCCGGGAGCTGAGCGTCAACCCAGGGCGTCGACGAGGCGGCCGACGTCGTAGCGGATCAGCTCCTCGTAACTGTCGACCGGCGGGTCGCCGAGGCTGTCGGTGTAGAGGTCGGCGATCACGGTGGCCCCCGTCTCCTCCGCGATCGTCCGGGCCAGGTCCGGGGCGAACTGGACCTCGCTGACGATGGCGTGGACGCCGGCCACCCGGATGCGGGCCACGAGATCGGCGATCTCGCCCGCACTCGGGTCCTGGCCCGGGGCCTCCACGACGACCCCCGCGATCGTCAGGCCGTACGCGCGGGCGAAGTACGGCAACGCATCGTGGAACGAAACGATCGACCGGCGGCTGGAAGGGATCGTCGCGAGCTGGTCGCGGGCCCAGCCATCGAGCGCCTCCAGCTCCTCCCGATACGCCGCCGATCGCTCGCGGTAGCCGTCCGCGTGCTGCGGGTCGACCGCGGCCAGCCGGTCCGCGATCCGGTCGACGTACAGGACGGCATACCGGACGTCGAGCCACAGATGCGGGTTGGGGTTGCCGGACGGCCCCTCGTCACCCTCGAGGTACTCGACGCCGGGAAGGTCCGGGGCGAGGGCGACGATCCGGTCGGCGGGCACCTCGGCATCGATGGCGAGGGCCTCGGCCCAGTCGTCGAGGCCGAGCCCGTTGACGAACACGAGCCGTGCCTCGGTGACCCGGGCGACGTCGCCCGGACTGGGATCGAAGGTGTGGACCTCACCGCCCTTGGGCACGAGCGAGGAAACGGTCACGTCCGGCCCGCCCACCCGGGCGACGAGGTCGGCGAAGACGGTCGTCGTGGCCACGACCGGGAGCCGCCCGGAGACCGGCTGATTCGGGGAGCAGCCACCCTCGACCGACGCAAGGATGACCGCAAGGACGACGACGAGACCGAATCTCATTCGTCTGCCTCGGAGCGACAGCGCGGACACAGCCCGAACAGCTCCAGCCGGTGGCTGTCGATCCGGAACCCGGTGACGCTCTCGATGTCCCGGACCGCATCGCGAAGGACGCCGTCGGCGACCTCCGTGGCGCGGCCGCAGGACGAGCACACGACATGGTGGTGATGCGACGGCTCGCAGGCGAGATACGCGTGGCCACCGTCGGGAAGGTCGATCCGCTCGATCGCGCCGAGCTCCGCGAACAGGTCGAGGACACGGAACACGGTCGCCCGCCCGACCTCCACCCGCCGCCCGCGGGCGTCCGCGGCCAGGTCGGCGGCGCTGAACGGGCCACGGCGTTCGGCGATCAGGTCGGCCAGGACCCGACGCGGACCGGTGAGACGGACGCCGGCCTCGTCAAGCGCGCCGACGATCGGTGAGGGCATCGACATGCGCCGATGATACTGAGTCTCAGCTAGCTTGTCCAGTCCGGTGGGGAGCGGACCTTGCGCGGGCCCTCACCGGGACCTTCGTCCGGATGTGACTCGACCACCCCCTCCCCCACACTGCCCTCGCGAACCGCGACCCATGCCTCTGTGGCGTCCGGCGCCAGGTAGAGAACGGAATGGCGATCAACGTCCTCAAGGGACGATTCAGGCTCCCCCGGCCACAGCCGGCGGCGACCGAGAGCCTCGCGATCGGCGAGGTCGACACCGAGATCTTCAATTGTCCCGTGTGCCAGCGCCCGCTGGCCGTGGGAGCGTCGCGGTGCCCGGGCTGTCGAACGCGGCTGGCCATGGGCAGGCCGCTGCGCCAGGTTGCCTTCTATGGCGGCCTGGGGACCGCCGGGGTGCTCGCCGGGGCGCTCACGCTTGTCACGCTCGTGTCGGTGGTGCAGGCGATGGGCGCGCGTGGCGCCAGCAACGACCTGCGTCCGTCCGCTGCCCCCAGCGAGCCCGGGACGACGAGCAACCCCCGACCCATCAGCCCGATCTCGGCGAATACCCGGTCCGCGCTCGACCAGGCGGTCACCGTGAATCGCCGCCTCGCGGCCAGCGGTGGCCTGCTGCGGAGCGCGCTCGCGCGGAAGGACCTCGACAGCTTCGCCGTCGCGGGCCTCCTGCGAGACCTGGCTGCCGACGCGACCTACGGCGCCGACCTCATCGCCCGCGTGCGGGCCTGGAGCGACGCCGACGCCGTGGCCACCGACCTCGAGCTGCTCTACCGCGACGTCCGCGCGTCGGCCCGCGGTGGGCTCGCTGCATCGCTCACCAACGATCGCGCCTACCGCGCCGCCGGGCAGCGGATGCTCACCGTCCTCCACCGGATCGGTCCGCTGACCGCGGGGATCCGCACCCTGGCCGACTCGGCCGGCCTGGACCTGCCGTCCCTCCCGGAGATCCCCGCCGCGTCTCCGGCAGAGGCGGCCGCCGGCGGCTGACGCGGCTCAGCCCGTGTACCCGGTCAGCTCCACATAGCCCTCGCCGCCGACGGGCGATCCCGCCCGGGTGGCGTTCACGACCTGCGAGCCCTCCCAGTAGACGACCCCGGTGCTCGCCCGGGTGTCCAGTTCCTGGTCGGCCAAGGTCGGCCGCAGATCGATCCGGAGCGCCTCCCCTGGGACCTCGATCAGCCAGCCCGCCGGATAGCGTGCCCGCGTCCGTGGCGACGTCCACTCCCCCGTGGCGGTGACGCGGAATGCATCCCGAGCGAGGTGCCGTGAGCGACCGTCGGCCCCGACGAGGGTCCCGTACACGAGCGACGTGGAGCCATCGGCGTCCCTCACCAGGGACAAGGTCAGGTCCGTGCCGTCATCGAGGTTGACGGCGAACCAGTCCCAACCCGATCCGCCGACCGAGATGAAGTCCCCCCACTGGTGGTCGAACCAGGCGATCCCGTCCACCGGACGTCGGCGACCGTCGATCTCGATCGCTCCCCGGGCCGTCATCCGCGTGCGGGAGTAGTAGTACGAGCCGCCGGCCGGCCCGAAGTCCACCCAGCCGTCGTGGTCGTGGAGGACCGGCGACCGCTCGGTCTCGAGAGCGAGCTCGAGCCCGGGCCCGCCGTCGATCGCGGCCGTGAGGTGATCCGAGCCGTCGGAGCCGCGCATCTCCCACGCCGCCGTGGTGCCATCCACGGTCGGGGTCGTGAGCGCGAAGTCGAACCCTGCATCTGCCCCGGCCGAGCGATCGGCCGTACCACCCACCTCGCTCCGCTGGTCGTAGACGAACATGCCGTCCCGCTCGTCCGTGAACGCGAGATGCGATGCCCACGCGACCGGCAGCTGGCCGCGCTCGGCCCGGAACACCACGAACTCGAAGCCCCAGCGTCCGCCCGCGTCATCGCGAAGATGGCCGGTGTAGTACCACCACTCGGTGAGCCGGCGATGGGGCGCATCGTCGGCCGGGAGCGTTACCGGAACGGGGTCGTCGACGGCCGACGGCGAGGCGCTGGAGGGTGGGCTGGTCGGCCGGTCCGCCGGCGGCACGGCGAGGATCGGACCGCCACACGCCGACGCCAGGACGACCAGCAGGACCGGCAGCCGTCCGCGGAGGCGGCGGCTCATCGGAGCGGCGCCTCGGGTTCCGCCTCGCCGGCCGGGAGCCGGCCCTCGATCGCGGACGCGATCGGCCCCGGAAGCCACCAGTTCCAGCGCCCCAGCAGGCGCATCGTGGCGGGCACGAGGAGCGCGCGGACGATCGTGGCATCGAGCGCTACCGCGATCGCCATCCCCAGTCCCAGCGCCTTGATCAGGACGACGTCGGCGAACGCGAATGAGCCCGCGACGAGGACGACCACGAGCGCGGCCGAGGTGACGATCCGCCCGCTCCGCTCGAGACCGCGAGCGACCGCCTCCACGTTGTCGCCGGTCCGGTCCCAGACCTCCTTGGTGCGGCTGAGCAGGAACACCTCGTAGTCCATCGAGAGCCCGAACAGGACGCAGAACAGAATCACGGGCTGGGTGGTCTCCACGAAGCCGAGCGGTCGGAAGCCGAGCAGCGCCGAGAGGTTGCCATCCTGGAACACCCACACCAGCGCCCCGAAGCTGGCCACGATCGAGAGCGCGTTCATGACCAGCGCCTTCGCCGGCAGGACCACGGACCGGAGGAGGAAGAACAGGACCAGATAGGTCGTGACCAGGATGAACAGGCCGGAGCGCGGGAACTCGGACGAGATCCGGGTCACGACATCGGTCACCTCGGCCGCACCGCCGCCCACGAGGACCACCATCCCCGGCGGCGGGGCCAAGGCACCCGAGCGCGACCTCAGCTCGTCCACGAGGGCCCGGGCCTGGTCGCTGTTGCCGCCGAACGGGGTGTACACCGTGAACGTCGTGAGATCAGCGCGGGTCGTCGCCCGGAGGGTCGTGGCAACCATCCGGTCCGGTGGCAGCACCGGCGAGGCGTACAGGAGCTGGTACTGCTCGAGTCGGAGGCGGGGATCGACGTCCACGATCCCTTCCACGCGGTTCACCCGCGGATCGGCAGCCAACCGGCGCGAGAAGTCGTAGAGCGCGGCGACGTTCTCGGGGCTGGTCGCCGGGCCGGGCGTCCGGATGGCGAGGAACAGGGGCGCGAACTCTCCCTCGCCGAAAGCCCGGGCGAGACGATCGAAGGCGGCCCGGGACGGGACGCGTTCGGGCAGGATCGTCGCGTCCGGGGCATTGAACCGCACGTGGAGGAATGGCACACCGAGGACGATCAGCAGGCCCAGGGTCGGGACGAGGACCCGGACCGGCCGCTCCATCACCCGTCGCGCGAGGCGGCTCCAGGCCCCTTCGCCCTCCGCAGCCCGGGATCGCCGCCGGACGGCGAAGCGGTTGATCCGGCGCCCGATGAGGACGAGGATCGCCGGCAGCAACGTGAGCGCCGCCGCGACGGCGGCCGCGACCACGATCGCCCCGGCGAGTCCGACCGATCGCAGGATCATGAACGTGAACAGCACCAGGCCGAGGAGGCCGAGCAGGACGGTCAGGCCGCTGAAGAAGACGGCCCGGCCCGCCGTGGCCACCGTCCGGACCACCGCCTCCCGGACCTCCTCGTCGGCCGGCTCGCGGAGCGCGTCAGGGTCGGCGCCGCTCGTACGATGGCGGGCGAGCTCCTCGCGGAACCGACTCGTCATCAGCAGGGAGTAATCGACGCCCAGCCCGAGCCCGAGGAGCGTGGCGAGGTTGAGCACGAAGATGCTCATCGGTGTCACGTTCGCGGCGAGGAAGATGGCGGCCAGGGCGACCACCACCGACATGCCACCCACCGCGAGTGGCAGCCCCGCCGCGACGAGCGACCCGAACACGAGCACGAGCGCCAGTCCCGCCAGCGGCAGCGACACGACTTCGCTTCGCTGCAGGTCCTGCTCGGACACGCGCTGCACGTCGCGGTAGAAGGCGAGGCCTCCGGCCAGACCGACGTCGAGTCCGGGCGCCGGGCGGAGGGCGCTCTCGATCGCCGGCAGGGCTTCCGGCGACGCATCCGGCTCGAGATCGAGGAGCACCAGGTCGTACGCGGTATGGCCGTCCGCGGAGACTTGGCGGGGCGCGATGGCGTGCGAACGGATGCCGACGACGTGCGGCGCCTCGGTCACCCCGGCGATCGCCCCGGCCGCCGCGCGCTCGAACCCCACGCTGCCGGCGACGCTGTCCGTGGCATGGAACACCACGACCACAGCGGACGGCGGTGCGCCGAGCTCGGACGCCAGCATCGCCCGCGCTCGGGCCGATTCCAGGTCGGGTGATCCAAAGCCGCCGGCTCGCAGCGCGCCCGAGACCTGCGGGGCGAGCGGCAGCGCAACCGCCAGCACCACCAGCCAGGCCCCGATGACCATCCGGTGGCGGGCGACGACGAATCGACCGAGGCGTTCGAACACGGTCACCGCCATCGATGGTAGCCATGCCACGAGTTCGGCCCGCAGGTACGTCATTCGGGTGATGCGCACGCGAACTCCAGCTGCCACCCTTGCCAGTGGAGCCGGCGCCCCGTCACCCCCTCCGGCGCCACCCTGCAGCATCGATCGGAGAGCCGACTCGTGGAGAGCCAGCGCGTTGTGTTCTCCGCGTCGATCGGCGCCTGGGGTGATGCGATCGCCGAAGAGCTCGTGCGCGAGTTCCAGTACGGCTACTGCGGCGTCCTGCTCTACGACGCTGTTGCGGACGGCCTCCTGGTCGTCGGGCAGCGGTACGCGACCGGCGAGGAGAGCCGCGGGATGGTGGTCGGCGAGGCCGTCGTGCCGCTCGACTCGGTCACCGGCTCGGTGTTCCGGACCGGCTCACCGGCCCTGCTCTCCGATGTTCGCTCCCATCCCTCGTATCGCGCGCTCGCGGGCACGCAGCCGGGGAGCGAGCTCGCGGTCCCGCTGCTTCGGGACGGGCGGGCGATCGGGGCGATCAACGTCGAGAGCCCGCGGATCGGCGGACTCGGGATCGAAGACCTGGAGCGGCTGCTCCGGGCAGCCGAACGGGCCGTTGCCACGTTCCCTGGGCGCTCGGAGGCATCCCGATCCTGATCCGACCCGGTCGGGTCCTGATCCGACCGCGTCGCCCTGCTAGCATCAGCGCACCGTGACGATCTTCACGATCTGGTTCGAGAACTTTCCGAACAACCTGGTCATCCTGATCCTGGCCACGGCCCTTGCCGGCAGCTTCGTCTACGTGTTCCTGCGCTCGGCCATGGCCGCCGACGGACGCTCGGGCTGGGTTCGCCGCATCACCGGGCCCAACGGCAAGATCGTGTTCGCCTTCCTGTTCGTCGCGTGGGCCGTCGTGTTCGGTGTGGGGCTGCAACTGGTCCCGCACGAGGGGGCGAACTCGCCCTACGGAGGGCTGGGCCTGATCGCCCTGTTCTCCGGTTTCTTCATCATGATGGGCTTCCTCTGGGCGGTGATCGGGGACTGACCCCGCGCAGCGCCGGTCCCGGTGCCGGCGGTACCACTGGCGACTGGAACGCGATCAGGCCGGTGCTATCATCCCCCGACATTCACAGTGCATAAGGTTTATGCATTGGCGTCCTCGGAACAGGAGACCGGCCTGGTGGAAGTCCAGCGGGATACGGCGATCGAGCCGCGGCACCCGGCGCCAGTCGAGGAGCTGCCGTTCACGAATCGCGCCGACCCGGCGCTCGCCCTGGGGTCCGACGGCCTGCCGGCGGTGAGCCGCCGCGCGCCGAAGTGGGCGGACGTTCCCGACGAGAAGTGGAACGACTGGCGGTGGCAGCTGAGCAATCGGGTCAACGATCTCGAGGAGATCGAGGAGATCCTGGAGCTCACCCCCGACGAGCGCGACGGCCTGTCCGCCCCCGACAAGTTCCGGGTCGATATCACGCCGTACTTCATCAGCCTCATCGATCCCGGGGATCCCAACGATCCCATCCGCCTCCAGGTCATCCCGACCGGTCGGGAGCACGGCGCGTTCACCGGGATGATGGAGGACTCCCTGGCCGAGGACCGTCACAGCCCGGTGCCGGGGCTGGTGCATCGCTACCCAGACCGGGTGCTGATGCTGGTCACCACGCAGTGCGCGAGCTACTGCCGGTACTGCACCCGGTCGCGGATCGTTGGCGACCCCACCCAGAACTTCAACCGCCGCGAGCACGAGGCCCAGCTCGACTATCTGCGGCGCACGCCGCAGGTCCGCGACGTCCTGATCTCGGGTGGAGACGGGCTGACCCTGGCGCCCAAACTGTTCGAGTCGATCCTGCGCGGCCTGCGCGAAATCCCGCATATCGAGATCATCCGGATCGGGTCACGGGTGCCGGTGTTCCTGCCACAGCGGATCGACGACGAGCTGTGCGCGATGCTCGAGAAGTACCACCCGCTGTGGATCAACCTCCACTTCAACCATCCGAACGAGATCACGCCGGAGGTCAGCCGCGCGGTCGACAGGCTGACCAAGGCGGGCCTCCCGGTCGGCAACCAGTCGGTGCTGCTGGCCGGCGTCAACGACTGCGTCCATGTCCAGCGGGCGCTCGTCCACCAGCTGGTGGCGAACCGGATCCGACCCTACTACCTCTACCAGTGCGACCTGGTCGAGGGGTCGGGGCACTTCCGTACCCCGGTGGGGAAGGGGCTCGAGATCATCGAGGGCCTTCGCGGTCACACCTCGGGCTATGCGGTGCCCACCTATGTCATCGATGCCCCCGGTGGCGGCGGCAAGATCCCGGTCATGCCCAACTACCTCATCAGCTACTCGGACCACAAGGTGGTGCTCCGGAACTACGAGGGCTACATCACCACGTACGAGGAGCCGGAGACCTACCAGCGCCACGACCAGGCGGCCTGCGCCTACTGTGCCCGGCACCGGCCCGAGCCCGGGCAGTCCGGCGTCCTCGGGCTGCTGGAGGGCGAGCGGATGTGGATCGAGCCGCGTGGCTTCAGCGAGGTCCACCAGCGCGGCAACACCGAGGCGCACCGGCTCCAGGATCCGGCGAAGTGGGTGCCGTTCGGCGTGGGCGCGATCGAGGGCCGGTCGGGTCCGGCGCTCCCGGTCCTGGAGCCCGGCGCCGTGGACGACACACCGGCGGCCGACGGCGATCGGCCGGCCTACCGTCCGGGTGAGGAGCCACGGCCGCGCGAAGGCGAGCCAACCGGCTCTGCCCACGGGGAGCTTCTCTAGGCCCCACGCCATCGCCCCGGCCACATGGCCGGGTGGCACACTCTGTGGAGAGCCTGCCGGCTCAGGAACGAGGTGTGTTGATGGCGAGTGCCGACACCGTCACCCTGAAGATCCCGCGTCCGCTCTATGACCGTCTCGGGCTGCTCATCGAGGACACGGGGTTCCGGTCGGTGACCGAGTTCGTCCTGTTCGTGCTGCGCGACCTGGCGGGCCCCGACCAGGAGGACCTCGACGTCGTCCGCAAGCGCCTCCAGGAGCTGGGCTACCTCGAGTAGCACGACTTTGAGGTAGGCCGGGGGAATCGGGTGGGAATCCTGCCCGATGGCGCGACCGCCTCCGGATCGCAGGCTTGTGGTCGAGATCGCCGCAGCCCTGCGGCGACGCCGAGGAGGCTCGACCGATGCGTTACCTGGGTTTCTATCTCGCCGACGTCGCGCTGCGAGCAGCGGTTGCGCCGTCGACGTCGGTTGCCGAACCGTCCGACGCCGCGATGGCGGTCACGGAGCAGCAGCTCCGCGCCTGGCGGGCATGGCGAATCGAGGGTGAGCGGGATCGCGCCGTGACCCGGGTCCGGCGGCTCGACAAGGTGCCGGTCTCGCGCCCGCATCGGGTTGGGCCGTGGCTGCCGCTCATCCTCGGAGGGGGCGGTCTCGGCGGCTAATGCGCGTCGGGACGGCCGGTCAGCCGGTCGCGAACCGGACGTAAGCGCGTCGTTGGCGAGATGCCCGGGCCGTACCATCCGGGCATGTCCGGCAGCACGTCGAGCCCGATCCTGGTCGGTCGCGAGGCCGAGCTCGAGGCGATCGCCAACGCGATGGAGATCGCCGCCTCGGGTCGCCCGCGCCTGATTCTGCTTGGCGGTGAGGCCGGGGTCGGCAAGACGCGGCTGGTACAGGAGGTGGTCGCCCGCGCGTCGGCGGCGGGATCGCCGGTCCTGTTCGGATCGTGCCTCGACATCGGCGATGGCGGCTTGCCGTATCTGCCGATGTCGGAGGCGCTTCGTGGGCTGGCTCGAACGCTGTCGGCCGACGAGCTCGACCGGGCCCTCGGCCAGGCTCGTGTCGATCTCGCCGCGCTGGTCCCGGAGCTCGCGGGCACCAATGGCAGCCAACCGGCCACTCCCCCGGAGCGATCAGACCTGAGCGGCGCCGATCGCGCGCGCCTGTTCGAGCGCTGGATCGGGTTCATCGGCCGCCTCGGTGCGGACGCCCCGCTCCTCGCGATCGTCGAGGACGTGCACTGGATCGACCGCGCCAGTCGCGATCTGGTGACGTTCCTCGTCCGCAACGTGACCACCGAGCGGGTCACCGCGATCCTCACCTACCGGACCGACGAGCTGCCGCCCGGCCATCCGACGTCGGCCTGGCTCGCCGAGCTGAGCCGCGCTCCCGGCGGGATCCGTATGGACCTGGATCGGCTGGATCGGAGCGCCGTCAGGAAGCAACTCGAGACGATCGCCGGGGACCGACTCCCGTCGGACACGCTGGCCCGGATCTGGCGCCAGTCCGAGGGCAACCCGCTGTTCGCGGAAGAGCTCCTGGCGTCGAGCGCCGGTCACGCCGATCGGGCCCGCCCACCGTCGCTGGTCGAGATCCTGCTCGCCCGGACGACGTCGTTGCCGGCCGACGCCCTGGCCGTCCTGGCGACCGTCGCGGTCGCCGCCCGGCCGGTCGACGAGCGCCTCCTGTCGGCCGTCCTCGAGCGGCCGGAGTCGGAAGTCACCGCGGCGCTGCACGAGTCGATCGCGCGCGCGATCCTGGTCCCGGACGACGCGTCCGGGCGCTTCCGGTTCCGCCACGAGCTCCTCAGGGAAGTCGTCGAGCACGGTCTCCTGGCCGGCGAGCGGCGCGGTCTCCACGAACAGTTCGCCACGCTCCTCGAGGCACGGCCGGAGCTCGGCGATCCGAGTCCGGCGGGTGCCGCCGCGGAGCTGGCGCACCACTGGGCCGCGGCCGGGCGGGTCGTGGAGGCCCATCGATCCGCGATCGCCGCGGCCGCCGCTGCCGAGACGGTCCAGGCGTTTGCCGAGGCGCACCTCCATTACGAACGGGCGCTGGAGCTCGAAGCCGATCTCCCGGTCGCGGAGCGCCCGGCCGACGCGGAGCGGATCGAGGTGCGCCGGCGTGCCGCCGACGTCGCGGACCTCGACGGCGATTCCGAGCGCGCAACCGCCCTCTGCCGGGAGGCACTCGACCTGGTCGATGCCGATGCCGACCCGACGACCGCGGGTCTGCTCCACGGCCGTCTCGGCTTTCTCCGCTGGGTCACCGGCGACAGCGCGTCGGCGCTGGACGAGCACCGGGAGGCGGTCCGGCTGGTCCCGGCCGAGCCGCCATCGTCGGCTCGCGCGCGGGTCCTCGGTGGCCTCGGGGGCGCATTGATGGGCGCCGGTCGGTGGCTGGAGTCGAAGGCCGTGTGCGAGGAGGCGATCGCCTGCGCGATTGCGGCCGGCGCGCGTGTGGACGAGAGCCGCGCCCGGAACATGCTCGGTTCCGACCTCGTCTTCCTCGGCCAGATCGAGGCCGGCCTGGACGAGCTCCGGCAGGCGCGGACGATCGCTGCGGAGACCGGTCCAGCGGAGCTGCTCGTGGTCGGTCACTTCAACCTGGCCCTCAACCTGCTCGCCGCCGACCACGTCGGCGAGGCGCTCGCCGAGGCGGAGGCCGGCCGCCAGGCCGCACGCGACACCGGCCTCGAGCGCCGCTACGGGATGGACACGGCGGCGCTCCTGGGCGACATCCTGCTTCGCGTCGGTCGATGGGACGACGCCGAGGCGGTGACCCTCGAGGGGCTTGCCCTGGATCAGCTGGACCAGGGCACGATCTACCTCGCCGCCGTCCGCAGCCGGCTGCTGGCCGTGCGTGGCGAAGACGCGGAGGCCGAACGGCGGCTGGCACGGATCGATCGAACATCGCTCGACCCGGACGTGGCCGCGTTCGTCGCCGCCGTGCGGGCGGAGGCGGCGCTCGCGGCGGGACGGCCCGAGTCCGCGGTGGCGGCCGCCGACGAGGGGCTCGCCGGCATGGCCGACCTGGAGGAGGCGCTGTGGGTGGCGCCCGTGGTCGGGCTCGGCCTCACTGCCGCCGCGGAGCTGGCCGAGGGCCGCAAGGCGACCCGGGATCAGGCCGCCCCCGGGGCGTCTGAATCAGCGGCGATCGATCAGCTTCGCGGACGCCTGGACCGCCTGGCGCGAACCGCCACGACGCACAGCTCCCAGGCCTGGGTGGCCCACGGGCGCGCCGAGATCGCGCGGCTCGATGGAGCGCCGGATGCCGCGCTGTGGGATGCGGTGGCCGCGGCCTGGGACGAGGTGGCCGATTCGTATCTCGCGTCACGAGCGAGGCTCCGGGCCGCCGAGACGCGCCTGCGAGCCGAAGGTCTGCGAGCCGCGGACGTGGCGGCGCCGCTGCGGGCAGCCCACTCGATCGCCCGCTCGCTGCGAGCGGCTCCCCTGGTCAGCGAGATCGAGGCGCTCGCGAAGCGAGCGAGGATCGACCTGGCGCCATCGGCGCCCGAGGCTTCGGAGACGGTCGAGACGCCGGTAGTGCCGGTGGGTCCGGGACGTCCGACCGGCCGGCCGCACGGGCTGTCCGAGCGGGAGCTCGAGGTGCTGGCCCTGGTGGCTGCGGGTCGCACGAACGGCGAGATCGCCGAGCGCCTGTTCATCACCCGCAAGACGGCGGCCGTCCACGTGACCCACATCCTGGACAAGCTGGGCGTCTCGAACCGGGTCGAGGCCGCGATGATCGCCGCGCGGCTGGGTCTCGCGGACGCCGCCGATACCGAGGCGGACGCCCGCGCCGAGGCCTAGGCGGTCAGCCCCGGCGGGTCAGGACGCTTCCGACCCACCGTCGTGGTCGTGGTCGTCGTCATCCCCGTCATCGGGGGACGAGAAGATCTGGACGGGGACCCGTCCCTGGTCGTCTCGTTCGACGCCCACCAGGATGTCCTTGATGCTCCGATCCTTGCTGCCGTTGTCCGACCGGACCCAGGCCACGTATTCGGCGAGTGCTCCGGGCTCATCCACCAGCCATTCCATGCGGAGACGGCCGTCCTCCGTCCGTTCGGCAGCGGTGACCACCTTGTACTTCCCCGCGTAGCCGCCTTCCTCGAGTGCGCGTTCGGCCGCGGCCTGGTGACGGTGGTCGACCGCGAAGGCAAAGCGCCCTCCAAGCTCGATCCGGCTTCCGCCCGCGGCCACGATGTTGACGCCGAACGGGTGCTCGGGATCCAGGATCTCGTCACCCTCCAGGGCCACCTCGGCGAGCTGGCGCAGTAGTCGCTCCAGGTCGGCCGGCGACGCGGTCGGCGCAACCCTCACCTGCTTGTGCATCGTCTGGCCTCCTCTGCCTGCCGACGCGCCCCGGTCGTCCACCGGGTTCGCATCGCGGCGCCGGGCAGATCGTACGCCTCACACGGAGGCGCCCGGGACCGGAATCGGTCCCGGGCGCCGGGTGCTGCCGGTCGGCGACCATCGCCGGCCAGGGATCGGTCAGGCGCCGGCCGCTCCGGGCTGACCCGACCCGAGGACACCCTCGAGTCCGTTCAGCAGCCGGGCCAGGCGCTCCCGCAGGCCGACCGCGTCGATCGGCTGCGGCCGGCGGGGATTCGCGGCGCGCACGAGGCGCTCCCGCTCGGCCTCGGCCTGGGCCTCGGCCATCCTGATCTTTGCCAGCTCGTAAGCGACGTGCGGATGCATGGCGTTCTCCTTCGTCGAGCGCCGGAGTCCTCCACCGGCGTCGATCCGAACGCTAGGCTTGGGACGCCGCCGCGCCATCGGCCGCTCGCCCCATTGCGACCGGCGGCGTGCCTCAAACCCGATCGGCCGGCCGGCCGGCCTACCTTAGCCAGCGCATTTCGGTGGCATCGCCGACGGCCAGGTCGGATCCGTGCAGTGCGTCCCCGTGCGGCGTCGTCTGGTCCGCTCTGCGTACCCGGAAAGGGCCACCCCGGGAGGCCGCTGCGCCGGACGTTCGTGGGACAGACCGGGTCTCCTCGCCCGCCTACCGTGAACCCAGCACTCCGTCGCGGGCTTCGACTGCGGCGGACCGGACCCGACCTGCGAGCGTCACCTCGCGGTCGCGTCCCTTCAGCAGGGCAATGCCCGGCCCTCCGAGCCTGCGCGCTCGCGCGCCCAGCGGAGACGACGAACGATGCGCTACAAGTCGATGCCGCTGGTCGTCCGGGCCAGCCAGCCCGAGCTGCCGACCCGACCTCATCCGGCGCCGCGCTCATCGCGCGCCCGCGACTGGCTGATGACCCTCCCGATCGTGCTCATCGTCCCGGCCCTGATCGTGCCGATCGTGGTCGCCGGTGCAGCGGCGCCGCCGCTCGAGATCCAGGGCGATCCCGTCATCGGCAGCAAGGTGACGCTGGTCGGTCACGGCATGCCCGCGTCGGTCAAGCTGGGATTCCTGTGGGACGGGCGACGGGTCGAGTGGCTGGATGGCGCGAAGACCGATGCGACCGGCTCGTTCTCCGAGCGGTTCCGGGTCTCGACGCGCGTCGCGCCGGGCGCGCATCGGATCGACACCCAGGTGAAGCTCCTCGACGGCGCTCGCGGTCCCGTGCTGGCGAGCCTCGAGGTGACCGTCATGGCGGCACCTCCGGCGCCCGATCCGGCCGCGGAGCCCACGCCAACCCCGGCCGCCAGGCCGGAGCCGGATCCGACCCCGGATTCCACGCCGAGACCCACCGCGGCACCCCGGCCGGCGCCGTCGGCCGCGCCGACCCAGGCCCCGACCAACGCTCCGACGCCCGCTCCGACCACGGCCCCGACGGCGACGCCCGCCCCGACCAACGCTCCGACGCCCGCTCCGACCACGGCCCCCACGGCGACGCCCGCCCCGACCAACGCTCCGCCGCCGAACGGCAACGCCCGGGCGTTCCCCGGCGCCGTCGGCTACGGCGCATCGACGCCGGGCGGCCGCGGCGGACGGGTCATCTACGTCACCAACCTTGCCGACAGCGGTCCGGGCTCGTTCCGTGCGGCCGTGACGGCCACCGGCCCGCGCACCGTCCTGTTCCGCGTGGCCGGCACGATCACCCTCGGCAGCGACATCAAGGTGACTCAGCCGTACCTGACCATCGCCGGTCAGACGGCCCTCGGGGAGGGCGTCCAGGTCAAGGGCGGGATGCTCAGCATCCAGACCCACGACGTGCTCATCCGCTACATGCGTTTCCGGACCGGCGACGACACCACGCCCACCCCGGCCGACACCGACGCCCTGTCGGGCAACGGCGAGGCGGGTTCGATCGTGGTCGACCACTCGACAATCATCTGGGGCCCGGACGTGGGTGGGGCCACCTGGCTCAACGGCACGCACGACGTGACCGTCCAGGACTCGATCCTGGGTGAAGGGCTCAAGCTATCGCGCCACCCGGAGGGCACCGCCGAGCAGGGGGGCCACAGCTACAGCACGAACATCACCGATCTCGATCCCGCCGGCAGCTACCCGGCCCGGATCACCTACTACGGCAACCTGATCACGACGTCGGCCTCGCGCAACCCCCGTGTCATCGGTGCCGCGTGCGTCGACTTCGTCAACAACGTCGTCTACAACTGGGGCTACAAGGCCGGCTACGGCAATCCCCGGTCCCTGAACCTGGTCAACAACTGGTGGCGCTCGGGTCCCGAGACCACGAGCCCGTACTTCTGGGATCCGGACACGTCGGCCGACTACCCGACCCTGTTCGCGGGGACGGTCTTCGAGTCGGGCAACGTCGGGGACGGCATCGCGATCGCGCGCAACGCGCCGTACACCGTGTACCGCTCGACCATCGGCTGCCCGCTGTCGGTGGGTGCCACGTCGGCCGCAGACGCCTACGTGCGGGTGCTGGCCGGAGCCGGCGCCCTGCGACCGGTCCGCGATCCGGTGGACCAGCGACTGATCGACAACGTCCGCAACCGCAGCGGTCGCTTCGTCAACGGCACCGGGCAGGTGGGACCGAACCCGATCTGGCCGAGCCTGGCCGCAGCGGCGGCACCCACGGATGCCGACCTCGACGGCATGCCCGATGCCTGGGAGACCTCGATGTTCGGGACCCAGGTTCGTGGATCCGCGAGCGCGACCGGCGGCGACTTCGACGGTGACGGATACACGGACCTCGAGGAGTACCTCAACGGGACCGATCCCCGCCACTGATCGATCACGTGACGCCCCCGTGCCCACCGCGCGCGGAGGCGCTCGCGCGTCCGAGCGGCCGGCCGCGGCCGGTCAGTTGCGCCGGCCGGCGAAGATCCCGATGACCTGGCGGACCTCGGCGCTGTCGTGGCCCTTCGGTCGCTCGTCGAGATAGCGTTCGAGACCGGCGATCGCCTCGCTGAAGCGCCCCATGCGGCCGAGGAGCAGCGCCCGATCGCGACGATGATCGGGATCGGTGGGATCCACGATCTCGAGCAGCTCCACCACGCCGACGGCGGCTCGCCAGTCGCGCTCGGCGAGATGGACCGAGCGGAGGTTGCGAAGGACCCGGGCGAGGATCGAGCGGCGAGTCGCCGGTCGGAGCATCCCGGCATGGAACAGGACGTTCTCGCCGAGCGCCCGCCGGATGAGCGCCTGGCAGTCGTCCGGGGTCAGATGACGACCGGCATCCGCCGGGTCCACCAGGATGCCGTCGGGTCCGCCCACGATGAAATGACCCGGCAGGCCGATCCCCCACAGCCCGACGCCCAACCGCCACGCGACCTCGAGCTCCACGATCGCGAGCAGGATCGGGAGGCCGATCCGGCGCACGAGCACCCGGTCGAGATGGCTGTTCCGCGGGTCGTGGTACTCCGCGGCAACGGGTCCGCGAAAGCCGATCTCCCGGTACAGGACGTCATGGAGCCGGTCCACGACGACCTCGAGCGGGTCGCCGCGATCGAGTCGCAGACGGACCCGCTCGGTGAGCCGGTCGAGGATCGCCATCGACGCCTCGGGGTCCACGTCGGGGCGCAGGTCGGCCGCGATCAGGAGTGCGCCGCGGGCGAGATCGACGTCACCATCGGCGTGGGCGACGAGCCGCGCGAACCGCGCTCGGTTCGCCCCGCGCGTCCGACCTCCCTCCTCGACGGTCACACGCGGATGGTATCGCCGGACCCCGTGAACCGGTCGTGGCGTGCCGGGACGACCGGTGCTAGGCTTCGCGGCCCCAACCCCCAGTGATCCTGTCGGAGATGACGGCGACCGACACCCCGTCCAGTCGCGTGGCGCCCGGCCTCGGCGATCTGCGCCCGGCTCCGGCCGGCATGCCCGATCCGGCGATCGCGCCACCGGTCGTCGCCGAGTCGGACGACCCATTCGCGACGATCCGGGTCATCGACCTCCTGGCCCGGGTGGAGCGGGGCCGGCCGATCCGCCTCGCCGACGTCACCGACCGGCTCAATGCGACCTATCTCGACTGGCTGTTCACCAGCTCCGTCGTCGCCGACGTGATCATCGGGCTCCAGGCGAACTGGATGACCGACTACCGGAACAGCTCCGGGATCGTGCTCGAGGACTCGGCCTACGGCGCCAGCGTCCAGATCGAGGACAGCTCGCGCGTGGATCCATGGATCGCCGGCCAGGCCCAGCGAGCTGCGGCGCGGTGTCGCCAGCGCCTGGCCGAGTTCGCCCGGCGCGACACGCTGGGCGGTGGTTGAGGCGCCGACCGTCGGACCGTCACCCGTCAGCCCATCCAACGTGAGGAGAGGACCATCATGACCGTCCCCGGCTATGCAACCGACACCCTCGTCGACGCCGAGTGGGCACGAGCCCACCTCGACGACCCGTCCGTGCGCTTCGTCGAGGTCGATGTCGACACGACGTCCTACGACCAGAGCCACCTCCCGGGCGCCGTCGGCTGGAACTGGACCAGCCAGCTTGCCGATGGCATCCGCCGCGACATCGCCAGTCGCGAGGAGTTCAGCGAGCTCCTCTCGCAGAGCGGGATCGGGCCGGACACCACGATCGTGCTCTACGGCGACAACAACAACTGGTTCGCAGCCTGGGCCTACTGGCAGCTCAAGCTCTATGGCCACGGCGAGATCCGCATCCTCAACGGCGGTCGCAAGTACTGGCTGGACAACGGTCTGCCGCTCACGACCGACGTCCCGTCCTACGCCGCCACCGGCTACCAGCTCCCCGAGGTGGACAACGCCCACCGGGCGTTCCGCGACGACATCCTGCCCCGCCTCGGCGACACCGAGCTCGCCCTGGTCGACGTCCGCAGCCCAGCCGAGTTCAACGGCGAGGTGATCGCGCCGCCCGGCATGAGCGAGACCGCCCAGCGGGCGGGCCACATCCCGGGTGCCTCCTCGATCCCCTGGGCGCAGACGGTGCGCGAGGACGGCACGTTCAAGAGCGCGGACGAGCTCCGCGCCCTCTACGAAGGCAAGGGGATCACGGGGGACAAGGACATCATCGCCTACTGCCGCATCGGCGAGCGCTCGTCGCACAGCTGGTACGTGCTCCACGAGCTGCTGGGCTACCAGCGGGTCCGAAACTACGACGGTAGCTGGACCGAGTGGGGGAGCCTGGTCGGCGTCCCGATCGAGAAGCCCGTCCCGGTCGCCGCCGGCTGACACGCGTTCCGGCGCGATCCTCGGTGCCGGGTCCGTCCGACCCGGCACCGCATCATGTCCGGCGGCCGCGTTTTCGTTTCCGCGGACCGTCCGCCGGCGGCCTGTCCGCGGCGAAGGTGGCGACGAGCGTGTCCAGACCGTATCGGAACGCGTCGTCCACGCTGCCACCCAGGCGGAATGCCCCCGCCAGCTCCATGGACACGAAGCCGTGGGCGAAGGCGGTGATCACCCTCGCTGCCTCGAGCGCCTGCTCCGGCCCGACCAGCCGTTGCGCGAGGTCGACCACCGGGGCCGCCGCCGCGCCGAGCCGATCGGCGGAGACGCGCGCGTCCGGCGGGAGATCCTGGAACAGCAACGCATACCCGCGCGGATTCGCGTGGGCGAAGGTTCGGAACGCGACCCCCAGGGCGCGGAGCCCGGCGCCCGGATCCGGGTCCCGACTGAACGGCGCCAGGCGTCGTTCGAGATCCTCGAGGACATCGATCGTGACCGCCACGATCAGCGCGCCGCGGCCCCGGATCCGCTTGTAGAGCGAGGGCGCGCGGACGCCGACCCGATCCGCCACCGCGAGCATCGTGACCGCGTCGAGACCGCCGGCCTCGAGGAGCTCTCGGCCGGCGGTGACGATGGCGGCGTCCGACGTGCGGGCCCGGGCGGGACTCACGCCCGCGTTCGACCCATCCGGCCCAGATGGGTGTCGTGGAACGAGCTCGGGAGCTTGAGGCCGTAGCCGACGGCACGGTCGATCCCGACGTGGGCGATCAGGATCGCCGCCACGAGCTGGAGCATCGGCGATCCGAGGACCAGGCCGGCGGCCAGGGCCACGAGCCCGATGGACCAGTTGTGGACCAGGTTGTAGGTGAAGGTGCCGATCCCCGCCCCGGCCAGGTAGCCGGCAGCCGAGAGATCGGGCAGCAGGAGCAGCGGGATCGCCAGCAGCCAGTTCCCGCCATTGACGCCGAACAGGACCAGGCCGAACCCGAATGCGGCAAGCCCCTCGAGGCGGAGCCAGGTACGGACGGCGCCATCGGTCATCCCGGGGCGAGTCGGGTTCATCAGGGTGGTGGGGGTCGTCGCGGCGGATGCAGTCATCGGATGCCTCAGGCAGCGGGTCTTGATGGCTACACTGTATAGCCTTCATGGCTAATGTCAATAGCCTAGAGCAGGCCGCCGTTCGCGATCAGCCGGGCCGGATCGATGAGGGCCGGGTCCGAGGCCATGAACGTGTCGCGGTCGACGATCCGGAAGCCGCGCTCCAGCAGGATCGGGAGCAGCGGGCTGGGTCCCTGGACCACGAGGTGGACCGGACCGCCCCGGCTCGCGCGTCGCAGACCGGCGAGGACTGGTGCGACCGGGTCGGCGCCGGGGCGGACGAGGAGCCGATCGACCGTCCGGGCCGCGCCAACCTGGCGGGCACGCGCATGACCGATCGCGACGGGCTCGCCCGTCTCCGTGACCACGAACGTGTCGGCGGCCGGCAGTGACACCCAGTACGCGTGATCGTGCTCCCGCGGGTGGCCGACCCAGGCGCCTTCGAGGGCGCTCAGACGCGACGCGTCGGCCGGCTCGCTGGTGATCGATGCCGGCTGCGCCGGGAGCGAGGCCGGATCGCCCTCGAGATAGAGGCTCGGCCACAGGGGCGCCATGCCGGCGCGGACGTAGAGCGGCAGGGCTCGTGGGTCGTCGGACGCGAACGTCGTGCGCCTGGTCGCGTCCCCGAACACGGTGTCGAGGAGCGGTCGTCCGATGCCCGTTCCCAGGCGATCGGGTCGGACGAACAGGTCCGCGAGATGGGTCGCGGCGCCGGCATCGACGGTCGCCCCGTAGCCGACCAGGCCCGATGCGTCGACGGTCACGAACGCCCGCCCATGGTCGACGCAATGGCGGAGGTAGGGACCCACGATATCCACCGTCGTCACCGGCCCGTCGTTGCCGTGGGCCGCGAGGAGGGCGCGGATCGCAGGGACGTCGTCGAGCGTCGCCGGCCGCGTCTCGAGACCGGGATCCATGGGTCGTCCGGGGTCAGACAGCGGTCCGCGGACCTCGCCCGTAGCGGGCCATGACCTCGATCAGCCGTTCCACCGGAAGCGCATGGGCGGTCACGCCGTCGCGCCCGGTCATCGTCTGCGCGGCAAGGAGCGCGTTCACGATGGCCGCCTCGGTGGCTTCGACGGCTGCCTGGAACAGCGGCGTCATCCGCCCGTCGGGCACCATCCGGATGTCGACTCCGCGAGCCGAGCCAATGGCGCTGTGTGCCGGCGCCAGGTTGCGATTGCCGGTCGCGAACGCCAGGAACAGGTCGCCCGACGAGTTGTTGCCGGTGCCGCCCATCCGCGCGATCCCGAGCCCCGCCCGCTGTGCCAGCCGCTCGCACTGGTGAGGGATGAGCGGGGCATCGGTGGCCACGATCGCGATGATCGAGCCGGTCCCGGCGGCGATCGCCGCCTCGTCGTCGGATCCCGGTGCGTACGGGCTCGGAACCTCCGACACCGGGATCGCCTCGCCCACCGGGACGCCGTCGATCCGGAGCTGCTCCCGCTCGCCGTAGTTCGCCTGGACGAGGACCCCCACCGTCCATCCGCCGTCCTCCTCGGCAACCATTCGGGATGCCGTTCCGATCCCGCCCTTGAACTCGTGGCAGACCATGCCCGTGCCGCCGCCGACGTTGCCCTCGGTGAGCGGCACTCCGGCCTCCGCCGCAGCCAGGGCGTCATCGACGTGCTCCGCGCGAACGTGGAAGCCGTCGATGTCGTTGAGCAGGCCGTCCCACGTCTCGCCGACCACCGGCAGCGACCACAGACCGCCACCGTGTGCCCGGTGGCGCGCCCCATGGGCCACGAAGGCGTCACGCACCACGCCCACACTGTGGGTGTTCGTGAGGCCCACCGCGCCACCCAGCTGACCCGCCTCGCGGATCCATTCCAGGCCGGTGAGCTCGCCATTGCCATTGAGTCGGTGGCAGCCGGCAAACACGGGCTCGTCCCACACGTCGCCATCGTGCGGGAGGATCACCGTCACCCCGGTCCTGACCGGTCCGACGCCAACGATCATCCGACCCTCACCGCGGACCAGCGTCGTGTGGCCGACGCGCACGCCGGCAACATCCGTGATCGCGTCCGCCGGGCCCGGCTGCAGCCGGCCGATGACGATCCCCAGCTCGCGTGCTCGCACCGTGATGGGTTGCCCTCCGTTCTCCCGCGCGCGTGGCGCACAAGATGATGCCGTGCCGCTGCACCCGCTGGCGAACCGGGCCCGTCGAGCGGTCCGCCGGGAAGGCGATCCGGCCGGTTGGCGATAATCCTACCGATGGCCCTCCCCGTTTCCCCGGCCGCCTCCGGGTCGTGCCCGGTCGAGCGCCTGGCGCTCGAGCCCGGTGTCCGGCCGATCGATGTCGCCGAGGCGTTCCGCGACCTGCCGGGACTGTCCCTCCTGGAGAGCGCACGACCCGGCCGCAACGCTCGCTGGAGCTACCTGGCCGCCGATCCGCTCGAGGTCATCGACCGCCCGGCCGACGGTCCGGATCCGTTTGCTGGGCTCCGCTCGACCGTGTCGAGAGTGGCGCCGGGCCCGGTCGATGTCGCCGAGGCGCCGCCGTTCACCGGAGGCCTGCTCGGCTACCTGGGCTACGACCTCGGCCGGTGCCTGGAACGACTGCCGTCGGTGGCCGTGGAGGACCAGGAGCTGCCGGCGCTCCGGCTCGGGCTCCACGACTGGACGATCGCGTTCGATCGCCTGACGGGAGCCGCCTGGCTCGGGGGTCGCGTCGTCGACGGCGATCGTGACCGGCTCGGCGATCGCCTGTCCGAGGTGCGACAGCGGTTGCGCGATCTCGTGCCACGTCGGCCGCGGCACAGGGCGCCGGAGCCCGCGACCGAGATCACCTTCCGATCCGGGCTGGATCGCGGCCAGTACGTCGATCGCGTCGAGTCGGTGCGGGATGCGATCGCGCGTGGCGAGGTCTACCAGGCCAACCTCACCCGACGCCTGGAGACGCCGTTCGACGGCGACCCATGGCCGCTCTATCGACGGCTGCGCACGGGCGATCCCGCCCTGTTCGCAGGCTATCTCGACCTCGGACCGGCGAGCCGGGGCGGACCGCGGGCGATCGTGTCGGCATCCCCGGAACCGTTCCTCGCCGTCTCCGCCGCCGGCGTCGTGTCCAGCGATCCGATCAAGGGCACCCGCCCGCGCGGCCAGGATCGCCTCGACGACCGGGCGCTGGCGCGGGAGCTGCTCCTCTCGGACAAGGACCGGGCCGAGAACGTCATGATCGTGGACGTCCTGCGCAACGACCTGGGCCGGGTCTGCATCCCGGGAACCGTCCGCGTCCCGCGGCTGTGTCGCCTCGAGCGAACCGCGGCCGTCCAGCACCTCGTGTCCACGGTCACCGGTCGGCTGGCACCCGGTCGGGATCCATTCGACCTCTTCGCGTCGGCGTTCCCCGGCGGCTCGATCACCGGCGCCCCGAAGATCCGGGCGATGGAGATCCTGGACCGGCTGGAGCCGGTCCGCCGCGGGCCGTACACCGGTGCCCTCGGCTGGATCGGCCCGGACGGTGCGATGCGCACGAGCATCCTGATCCGCAGCTTCGTCGCCGATGGCCGCCGCCTCTCGCTGCACGTTGGCGGTGGGATCACCTGGCACAGCGACCCTGCCGCGGAATGGGACGAGACGGTGGCCAAGGCCGCCGGGCCCCTGGGTGCCATCGGCGGCCACGAGGTGGACCGATGACGCACGCCTGGGCCGACGGCCGGATCGTGGATGCCGCGAGCCCCCAGCTGCGGGTCACCGATCGTGGCTTCCAGCTCGGTGACGGAGTGTTCGAGACCCTGCGCACGCACCGCGGCTGGCCGATCGAGCTGGACGAGCACCTGGCCCGGCTGCGCGAGTCCGCGGCGGCGCTCGCGATCCCGCTCGACGACGACGTGGAGGCCGTGCTGACCCGGGCGATCCGCGATCTCCTGGGCACGGACGACCTCGCCACGGGCGATGCCGCCCTGCGGATCACGGTGAGTCGTGGCAGCCTGCCCGGCCGGGGCATGCTCCCCGCCGGGTGGCGCGAGACGCGACCGACGATCGTCGTCCAGGCCTGGCCGTTCGTGCCACCACCGCCGTCGCTCCTGGAACACGGGGCGCGGGCGATCACCTCCAGCCTGCGACACGATGCATCGTCGCGGCTGGCCGGGGTCAAGACCACGTCGCGCGCGGATCATGTAGTCGCCCGCCTCGAGGCCGACCGCGCGGGCGTCGACGAAGCCCTGTTCCTCACGATCGAGGGCCACGTCGCCGAGGCGACCAGCGCGAACGTGTTCGCGATCGGCGGCGACGACCTCGCGACCCCGCCCCGCTCGGCGGGGATCCTCGCCGGCACCACGCGCTCGTGGCTCCTGGGCCACGCCGCGACGGAGGGCCTCCGACCGGTCGAGCGCGACCTGACCCGCGACGACCTGCTCCGGGCAGACGAGGCGTTCCTGACGTCATCGGTGGCAGGGATCGTGCCGCTCGTCGAGCTCGATCGGCAGCCGGTCGGCAGCGGCCGACCGGGAGCGCGGACGGCGGCCCTGCGCGAGGCGCGCGAGCGATGGATCGACGAGCGCGTCAGCGCCGGGACCTCGTGGACCGCGCCGAGCTGATCGCGCGCACCCGGCAGCTCGTCGACGAGGGCGACCGGCTGTCCGCCAACCCGTCGCTCGGCGGCCTCCAGACGTGGCTGAAGCTGTCCGACGACCTGCTGGCCGCCGCATGGGGAACGATGGATCGCTATCACCTCGCCTGGCTGATGGTGGGCAAGCCGCGCGACATTGTGCGCGGCCGCCCGATGACCCCGGTCGAGGAGGCGGCCTACGTGCGCGAAGTGGCCGAGGCGAAGACGGCCGCGCTCCGGACGAGCCTGGATGCGATCGAGCGGCAGGGGATGCCATTTCGCGGTGAGACCGGCGGCGTCGCACCCGGTGCCGGGATGGGCGAGCTGCCGGGTGCGGGCCCGACACGCGACGGGCGCGATCGGTGACCGCGACGACGACCGCGGTGGGTGGCGGCCGCTCGGTCCCCGTCCCGGACCCGATCGCCCGCGACTACCTTCTCCTGGCCCTCCGTCTCGACCAGCACATCTCCGGCCTCGTCGATGGCTACTTCGGCCCGGCCGACCTGAAAGCCCAGGTGGACCTGGAGGCCCTGGCCAATCCGGCGCGCCTCCGCGACGAGGCCTCCGCGCTGCGCGAACGGGTTGACCGCGAGGTCCCGGAGTCCGATCGGCGGGCCTGGCTCGCGGCGCAGCTGGTGGCCCTGGAGACGCAGGCCGCGGCGCTCGCCGGTGACGGACCGGGCTACGAGCTCCTCGTTGCGCGCTGCTTCGACTGGACGATGGAGCGCCGCCCGGACTCGGAGTTCGATGCCGCGGCCGCCGAGCTCGACTCGATGGTCCCGGGCGATGGGCCGCTCGCAGACCGGCTCGCCGCCTGGGATCGGCGGTTCGAGGTCCCGCGCGATGCGCTCCAGTCGGCGGTCGGCTGGCTGGTCGGCGTCCTTCGCGAGCGGGCGGATCGGCTGTTCGGCCTGCCAGCCGGCGAGGATCTGCGCGTAGGTCTCGTGAGCGGCCAGCCGTGGACCGCCTACAACTGGTACGACGGTGGCTACCGCTCGCGGGTCGATGTCAACACGGACCTGCCGATCCGGATTGCCGACCTCGCCCACCTCGCCGGTCACGAGGCATACCCGGGCCACCACCTGGAGCATGCCTGGAAGGAGGCCGCGCTCGTCCACGGACTGGCCCGCCTCGAGTCGAGCATCCTCCTGATCAACACCCCGGAGTGCCTGATCAGCGAAGGGCTGGCGGACCTCGGTCCGTCGGTCGTGCTCGCCGATGAGGGCGAGGAGGATCTCCTCGCCGAGCTCTATCGGCGAGCCGGGAACCCGATCGCCGACGACCCGGCAGACGCGCGCGAGACGGCCCGACTCCAGGTCCGGATGTCGGTGGCTCGCCGGCGGCTGGGCGCGGTCGCGGTCAACGCCGCGCTCATGCGTCACGCGGATGGCGCCTCTCACGAGGCGGTGGCCGCGTACCTCCGCGACGTCGGCCGGATGAGCCCCGAGCGTGCCGCCAAGCGGCTCGAGTTCATCGAGCATCCGCTGTGGCGGACGTACGTGTTCGTCTACTCGGAGGGTGAGGCGCTCCTGCGGCGCTGGCTGGACGTCATGCCGTCCGCCGATCGGCCCGCGCGCTTCGGCCGTCTCCTCCGCGAGCAGCTCACGCCGACGGCGATCGCCGCCGAGACCACGACGGCGATCGCCCGGAGATAGACGCGGCGCTCAGCGGGTGGTGGGGATCGCCCCCGGGACCGCCAGCTCTCGAGCGCTCTCGCCCTGACCCGAGCGGCGCATGACGAGCGCGGTGACGATGCTGCCCGTGGTCCCCGCGAGGAACGCGAGCACGATCAGCACGATCAGCGGCAGGCCCGCCGGCGACGCGGTTGCGGCCGGCGTCGCGACCTGACCGGCCTGGTTGGCCGCGGCCTGGTCGGCCCGGACCTCGACCAGCTGTCGACGCAGGCTGATGACCTCGTTCTGGCGAGCGGTCACCTGGGCCTCGAGCTGCTCGATCCGTGGGGCCAGCTCGTTCATCACCTCGGCCCGTACGCTTCCGCGCGCCCGTTCCGCAATCGTGATCGCCGTCCGCGGGTCGAAGACGGGAGCCTGCCCATCAACCGTGAGCACGGTGACGAGGATCGGCACCGGCTCGACCTCGAGATCGGTCACCTCGACCTGCCAGCTCCAGAAGCCGCTCCGCGGGAATTCGACCGCGGCGGTGAAATGGCCCTCCGCGCCCTTCTGGACGGCATGCGTCCGGCGGACCTCGCCACTCGTCGCCTCGGTGATCAGCACGTTGGCATTGACCCAGCTCGCCGGCGTCTCGCCGTGCTGGAGCACGGTGAACCCGATGTCCACCGTCTGACCCGCATTCGGCCGCAGGTCGGCGCCGTTGTCGGGCGTGATCGTCGCCCATCCCCCGGCCATGACCGTGCCGGCCGCCATTGACAGGAGAACGACCGCAAGGGTCGCGCCGATGATCGTCCGTCGCATCGTGAGCTCCTCGTCCGGATCCCGATGCGCTAATACACCGCGGTCGTCACCCTGGTTCCCGTCCAGTGGATGCGCTAGGGGTTGGCCACCCGGAACGACTTCGTCATCGCCGTGCCGTCGGACCGGTACAGGAAGCAGATCACCTCGCGATCGCCGAGATCCCAACCGGCCGCGGTGGGCGTGAACATCGACCAGCTGAGCTCGCCCTCGATCTGTGGCGACTGGCCCGTGTAGGCCGCGAACGGGCCGCTGCAATTGGGGAACACGATCTCGCCCCACGCATCGTCCGACGGGTAGCTGGCGTCCGTGGCTGCCGAGTGATTGAAGACGTGGAAGACCTCGGCGTCGTGCGACTCGGTGCAGGGGTGATGCTGGACGTCCTCGATCTCCTCGAGGAGGGCCGGCGGTTGATCGAAGCAATCGCCCACGCCAAGGTCCGCGGCGGCGCCGGACAGCCGATCGCGGAACACGAACGCGCCGACGCCGATGACGACGACGATCGCGATCCGGATTCCGATATTGGACACGAGCTTGAACACGACGCGACCTCGACTGCGGGTGGGCGCCCGACCGGCACGACGCCATGCCGGCGTTTCGGTCGGATCCTCCGCGGTGAGGTCCCGCCGGCCCATCCCCCGGATGGGCCACTGGCCCTGGGACCCGTGTCAGCGCAGCTTCAGCCGGAGCACGACCTTGTCGTCTCCCTCCGCGTCGTAATCGGCGTACGCGGGGACGCCGTAGATGAGGCTCGTTCCGGGTCCCGAATCGGGCTGGAAGCCCAGCGCACGTGCGAAGTCGATCGCAGGCCGGTCGCCGGCCCAGATCACGGCCTGGATCGAGTCCGCGCCGCGCTCGCTGACCGTATCCGCGAATCGTTCCAGGAGTGCCCGGCCGATCCCCTGCCGTCGGTGGTTCGGGTCCACGCCCACGAGGAGCACGCGTGCCTCGCTCGGGTGGTCCACGCCGATGAACCCGACCGCGAATCCCACCAGCCGCCGGCCCTCCTCGGCGAGCCAGCAGGTACCGCCGAAGTGGCGGAACCAGAGGCGCGGGAACGATGCGCGAACCCCGGGCGCCGGCCACCACGCCTCGGCACGTGCGACGACGGCGAGATGGTCGTCCTCGGTCGGATGGCGGAATGCCAGCGCGCCGGGCTCGCCGGCCCGGCCGCTCATCGGGCGGTCCATGACGCGGCAACGGCGGCAGCGGTGAGCTGGCCGGGCACCAGGAGGCCGAACACCTCGGCGAGATAGGTCAGGGGATCGAGGACGCCACCCTCCACGCGCCCGAGGAGCCACAGCCCGATCTGTCCGAGGACGACGCTGCCGACCGCGATCGCGACGGCACGGACTGCGGTGGTCCGTCGCGCCTCCACGGAACCCGACTGGAATGCCGTGCCCACGAGCCAGCCGACCACGGCCGCAACGGCCAGCAGGCCGATCCCGACCTCGAGCAGTCCACCCAGGATCGTGATCGCCAGGGCGCCGCCGAGGACGACGATCACCACCTGGCCCGACAACACCCGGCGTCGCTCGGCGTCCGTCGCTTCATCGCCGGCGGCGTATCGCCGGCCGGGGGCCCGTTCGAGGCGTGGCCGATCGTCCATCGCGTCATCCTATCGATCGCCCACGCTAGACTCCGGCCATGGACCACCCGAGTCTCGGCCGACCCCCGCGCGACCTCACCGCCGGCCGTCCGGCGGCTGCGGATCGTCTCCGGGCGGCGCGCTCGCGGATCGCTGGGCGTGCCATCGAGATTGCCGTCGAGGGCGATCCCACGATGCCGGAGCGCCACGGCGAGCTTGGTCTGCGAAAGCTGCTCCGCGACACGAACGTGATGCTCGATCAGTTGGCGCTCGCCGTCGCCTCGGGCGATCCGAGCGTGATGAAGGACTACGGGGAGTGGGTCGCCCCGATCTATCGCCGGAGGCGGGTGCCGATGGACGACGTGATCCGCCTTGCAGAGGCGCTCCGTCGCGCGGTGGGGTCGGTCATGGTCCCGGACGAGCAGCCGACGGCGGACGCCGCGCTCGACGTCGTGATCGCCGCGTTCCGGGCGCATCGGCGCCTGGCCGGCGATGCACGCAAGCGCAATCCGATCCTGTCGTTCCTGTACAAGGGCGCCTGATGACGATCAAGTGGGTCAAGATCGACCCACTGGTGATGAACGGCGAGCCGTTCTGCTACGGCTCGCGGCTGACCGTCCGTCAGCTGCTCCAGCTCCGCCAGAGTGGCTACGACCTCACCGACATCCTCAAGGACCATCCCGAGCTCCGGCGCGTCGGCGTGGCCGCCGCTTTCACGTTTGCGGCCGAGGAGCGCGAGCAGTTCGGCTACGACGAGTTCTTCGAAGCCGACGGCTCGCTGGCCGGACCGGGTTACACCGACGCCGAGGCGGCCGACCTCCCGTCCCAGTACCGCGTCCCGGGCGTGGTCGTCAAGGGCGCCTGACCGGCAGCGAACCGGCTCGCCCGGGTCACCGCCGCCTGCATCGCCCACCTGCGGCAGGGCTCGTTCAACGCCCGGTGATAGGCTCTCCGGGATGCAACCGGAGCCGCCCGCGATGACCGAGACCGCCGAAAACCCATCCACCCAGGCCGCCGAGGCCGCTCCCGAGGTGGCCCCCGCCGCGGCCGCTCCCGATGTGGCCCCCGCCGCGGCCGCCGGCGACGCGCCGTTCGATGCCGCGCGCCGCGCCACCGAGCTCGCGATCCTCGATGCGCTGCGATCTGTGGTCGATCCCGAGATCGGGATGAACGTGGTGGAGCTCGCGCTGATCAAGCAGATCATCCTCGGACAGACCGAATCCGAGATCAAGATGATCCTCACCACACCCTTCTGTCCCTATGCCGGATCGATGATCCAGCAGGTCAAGGAGCAGGCCGAATCGGTCACCGACCACCCCGTCAAGATCACCCTCCTCGCCGAGCGCTGGGATCCACGGGACGCCGGCCTGATGTGGTGATCGACCGTGGCTGACACGGTCGAT
>DATBLH010000021.1:0-42635 GCA_036555445.1 Candidatus Limnocylindrales bacterium | reverse complement strand
GCGCCAATCGCGGGCATGACGGAGCCGGCGACGAAGGCGGCGACGACCACGGTGGCCACGACGGTCCGGGCGACGACGACTCCGGCCACGACGACGGCGGGAATCGCGGCCCCGGCGGCGGCGATGACCATTCCGGTCCCGGCGGCGACTGACCCGGAGCCGTGGCTGATGCCGGCGGTGGGTGGTGGTGGCAGCAGCGGACCCGGCGGTGACGGGTCCGGTGGCGGACCCGGGAATGGAAGCGGCAGTGGCGGACCCGGTCGAGGAGGTGGTGAGGACTGACGCTCGCGTCCTCCCACCAGGGGCTACCCTCGTCGGGATGATCGTGGTCGTCGGCAATCCGATCCTCCGACGGTCGCCCGACGGCAAGCCGCCCGGCCTGGCCGGGATCGGCGCGCTCGCAGCCCTCGCGGCTGCCCGGGCAGGGGCCCAGGTCCAGCTCGTCGGGAGAGCCGGCGATGACATCGATGGGGATGCCGTCGTGCTGGCCCTCGCCGGGGCGGGGATCGGCCATGCCGCGCTGCTGCGGGCCCGCGTCGCAACGCCCGTGATGACGGATCCGCCCGAACCCGCGGTCGGGGAGCCGCCCGACGAGGGGGAGTCGATCGCCGGCTCCGATCCCGGTCTCGATCCGGCCGACGTCGACCTGGCGCTTCGCTACCTGCCGGACTTCCGTGTGCTGGTCGTCGCGCCCGAGGTGACCGTCGAGACCGCCGTGGTGGCGGATCGCGCGGCCGCCTGGATGGGAGCCACCAGCATTCGACTGGTCCGCGATCCCGACGCCGTCAGCCCGCCCGACGGACCGGACGGCACGATCGTGCTCGGGGCACCTGCCCACGACCCGGACGGTGCATTCGCGACCCTGGTCGGCGCACTCGCCGCGGCGATCGATGGCGGAGAGGACGCGGCGACGGCGTTCCGGGCCGTGATCGCGACGAGCGGCTGGGAGAGCGCGGCCGAGGACTGACCGGCAACGCGAATCGGCCGGGTTAGCCCGCGAGCCGCGCGATCAGCTCCGGGCCGTCGTTGCGGACGTCGTTGACCAGCCTCACGACCGGGTAGATCTCGAGGTCGATCTCGGTCGGCTCGAGCATCGCCCGCAGCTCCCCGGCCGCGGCCGGTTCTCGGCCGAGCCAGCGATTCCAGGCATCCTCTCCGAGCACGACCGGCATCCGGTCGTGCAGCTCGGCGATCCGGGTGTTGGCACGGGTGGTCACGATCGTGAACGTTCGGACGACGTGCTCCGTTTCGGGGTCGCGGCGACCTGCCCACAACCCGGCAAGGACGAGTGGCCGTCCGTCGCCACCGGCGATCCGGTACGGCTGGCGGATTCCCCCCTCGCGTCGCCATTCGTAGAACGAGTCGACCGGGACCAGGCAGCGCCGTCGCCGGAACGCCTCACGGAATGCCGGGCTGCGTTCCAGGGTCTCGGCGCGGGCGTTGATCCGCTTGGCCGCCGTACGGCCGTCCTCCACCCAGTGGGGGAGGAGGCCCCATCGATAGCGGGTGACGGCGCGCCGGCCGTCCCGCTCGACGACCACCGACGCCTCGTCGGTCGGGGCGACGTTGAAGTGCGATCCCGGATCGTCCGCGAGGTCCTCGGCGCCGAAGATCTCGGCCAGCTCCGTGGTCGGGCGTTGCTGGGTGAACCGGCCGCACATCGACTGGGCTCAGCAGGACGATCGGCGGCGGGTGTCCACGACGGCGAGTCTAGTATCGTGCGGCGCCATGGACGACGAGCCGCGCGACCCGGACGTGGGACGGGACGAGGAGCCCACCCGGACGATGCCCGAGCTCGGGACCGAGGGTCCGCTGTCGCGAGAGGCGGCTCGCGCGCTCCTCGATCGCGGCAACGAGCTCCTCGAGACCGGGGATTTCACGGACGCGGCCGTGCACTTCCAGCGGGTCGTCGGATTCGACGACGCCGCGATCACCGCGGCGGCACTGCTCGGCCTCGGGCAGGCGTTGTACCGCCTCGACGAGGAGGAGGCGGCCGTCGGGCGATGGGAGGCGATCCTCGAGCTCCCGGACACGCCGTCCACGTATCGGGCCTGGCGCGAGGTTGCCGCCGCCAGGGTCCGCGATGGCGACCTCGGCGGCGCGATGACCGCGTACCGGGAGGCGGATCGCCGGGCCCCGGCGGAGGACAAGCCGGAAATCGCGAACCGGCTGGGCTGGCTGGCCAAGGAGACCGGCAACACGCGAGCCGCCGGTCGCTACTTCGCCCGCGGCCGGGGAAGCGGGCCGGCGCTCCCGCTGTCGTGGGTCGTCATCGCCACCACGGTCGTCGTGTCGTTCGCCGCGATGTCCCCCGACGGCGCGCCGATCCTCCAGGCGCTGATGCTGAACAAGGTGGCCGTCGCGAACGGCGAGTACTGGCGGCTGTGGACCGTCACCCTCGTCCACGACCCGACCAACATCCTCCATCTCGCCTTCAACATGTACGCGCTCTACATCGCAGGGCCACTCGTGGAGCAGCTCTACGGGTCGCGGTTGTTCGGGTTGTTCTACCTGCTGTGCGCTGCAGCCGGCTCCGTGGCCAGCTTCGTGTTCGGTGCCGGACCACTGGCCGTGGGCGCCTCGGGGGCGATCTTCGGCCTGTTCGGCGTGCTGTTCGCGGCATCGCGGACGCACAACCCGTTGATCGACCGGCGAGCCCGCAATCTGGTCGGCCAGATCGGGACGATCATCGTGATCAACCTCGTGATCGGTTTCTCGGGCGTCCTCCGGATCGACAACGCCGCCCACGTGGGTGGTCTCGTCGCCGGCCTGTGGCTGGGTGTCCTGATCGTCCCCGGACGGGTGCCCACCCTCCGCAGCCTGTGGCAACGACCGGCCACGATCTCCACCGCCGCCGGGCAGGGCGCCACGATGCTGCTCCCCGCACTCGGCATCGCCGGCCTGGTAGGCGTCCTCGTGGTCGGGGTGGTCGCGGGGACGGGGACGTGGCAGGGCGTCCGGATCGCCGACGAACCGACCACCGGTCGGTCCGACCTGTTCATCGATCCCAACGACGTGCTCGAAGCAGCCGAGCCGGGACCCCTGACCGACGAACAGGCGGCGACCTCCAAGGCGATCGCGATCACGAAGGCGATCTTCCCGGAGTCGGATGTCCAGGTCACCGGGCTGACGCGCGGGCCACTGTCCAGCTTCTGCGACGCGGACTGCCGGAGCCTGTCCGGGGGGCCACCGCCCGATGCCCAGGTCTGGGACGTCAGCCTGACCGTCCTGTTCGCCGATCGCGTGATTGAGAATCACCTCGACCTCGACGTCGAGACCGGCGCTCTCCTCGTGCTCTGGACCGACCCGCCGCTCGGCGGAGCTCCCTGACCGGCCTCTCCGTCAGCCGAGCGCCGCGTCGACCGCGGCCTCGAGTCGGTCGGCCGCCTGGCGGAGCGCGTTCGCGGCCTCTCCGTCCAGGCTGTCCGCGGCCTTGTTGACCCGGTCCTGCACCCGGCCGAGACGCTGCCTGGCCCGGCCCTCATCGCCGGCCTGGACCGCGTCCACGACGTCGTTGGCGTTGCGGACGATCTCCTCTGCATCGCGGCCCCGGAGCCCCTGGTCCCGAAGTCCGTCGACGGTCGCCACCAGGTCGTCTCGAGCGGCCGCGACCTGTGCCACGGGATCGGGCGTCGCTGTCGGGGGCGGGGTCGAGGGCGGCGGCGACGGGCTGGGAGGGGGCGATGACGGCGACGCGCTGGGTGGCACGCTGCCCGGCGTTGCCGAGCTCGCTGGCGGTGTGGTCCCGAGATCCGGCGAGTGCGCCACGAGGCCGCCGAGGTTGCCCAGGAAGATCGCGAGCGCAGCGACGATGAGGATCGCGAGCAACGCCAGGAGGAGGGCGGCGGCGACCGGCGCCGCGCTGCCGTTCCGTCGCGACGACGGTTGACGCCCGACGGGTCCCCCGTCCGCCGTCCGTCGAGCTGCGGGGATCGGGATGGCCTGCGTCACGGCCTCGCCATCGGGCAGCGCGGCGAATCCGGCGTCACCTCGAGCGAGCGCCTCGGTGAGGCCGTTCCCGAACGCTCGCGCGTCCGGGCGCACGCCGGGATCGCGCGCGACCGCGTCGCCGAGCAGGGTGTCGAATGCCCGTCCGAGGGCGGGAGCCACCTCGGACGCTCGTGGCGCCGGCATGTCCCGGGAGACGACCACCTCGGCGACCGAGCCGCCCGGTCGCGGGAGCCGCCCCGTCAGGCCCTGGTAGGCGACCGCGCCCAGCGCGTACACGTCGCTCGCGGGCGAGGCTGCGTCACCGTCGAGGACCTCCGGGGCCACGTAGGCCAGCGTCCCCATCGCGGTCCCGGTCGCCGTGAGCGCGGCGAGGTCGTCGGAGCCATCGCGCCGGGCGAGGCCGAAATCGGCGAGCTTGGCCCGGCCCCCGCAAAGCAGGATGTTGTGGGGCTTCACATCGCGATGGACGATGCCGTTTCGGTGGAGCCAGGCCAGGCCGTCCGCGACGGCGGCCAGGATCGGGACCAGCTCCCCGGCCGGACGCCTTCCGGATGGGTCGCGGGCGAGCAGATCCGCGAGGGACCCGCCGTCGCACAGCTCCATCACGTAGAACGGCTCCCGTCCGGCGGTTCGATCGCCGCGTTCCACGTCGTAGATCGCGACGACGTTCGGATGCATGGAGGCGGCGAGGGAGCGGGCTTCGCGCTCGAACCGCTCCGCGACGATGGGATCTCCCGCCAGGTTTGCGGCGAGGAGCTTGACGGCCACGTCGCGGTCGAGCCGCAGATCCCGGGCGCGCCAGACGGTAGCCATGCCGCCGGCGCCGAGGGGAGCGTCCAGGCGATAGCGCTCGGCGAGCACGTCGCCGACGATCGGCATGTGGCCGAGGGTACTCGATGCGCTAGGATCGGCCGCCATGTTCGCCACCCTCAGCGGGGCGCTGCCGCGGCCGACGCGGACCGGCGCGCGCGAGGGGACCGACGACCGACCAGCGCCCGACACCGACGTCCCCGAGGACGAGCTTGTCCGGGTCGCGATCGACACGCAGGAGTCGGCCGGCCTGGACCTCGTCACCGACGGACGTCTCCGGGCCGGGGACCCGTTTGCGGCCGATACCGCGTGGTCGTCCGGGCGGGCCGCCATCGATTCGATCGTCGCCGGTTGGGAGTTCGCGACGCGCGCCGCGACGCGCCCGGTCAAGCAGTCACTCCCGGGCCCGTACTCGATCGCCGGGCGTGCCGGCGGGGGACTCCGGGTTCGGCGGCGAGTCGCACTCGCCTGCGCGGAGTCGCTCAATGCCGCAGTCGCCGCACTCGCCGGAGCTGGCTGCCCGCTGGTCGAGATCGAGGAAGCCGGGGCAGCCGCGATCGGCGACGACGAACGCGAGCGGACGCTCTTCCGTGACGCCCATCGCCGAGTCCTCGAGGGGATCGACGCGCCCCACGTCTCGCTCGCCCTGGTGGGCGCCAGCGTCGATGCGGTCGGCCCACGGGCAATCTTCGACGCTCCCTATGCAAGCTATCTGTTCGACCTCGTGGCGGGTCCCGACAACTGGCGCCTGGTCCGCCACGCGCCCGCCGAACGAGGGATCGTGTGCGGTGCCCTCCCCGCCACGGCCGGCCGGGACGAGCCGCCCGAGATCCTGGCGTGGGCCGCCCACTACGCGGCCTCTGCGGGATCCCGCGGTCTCGATCGAGTCGGGCTCGCCAACGCCGCCGGCCTGCAGACGATCCCGTGGACCGCCGCCGTGCGCAAGCTCCGGCGTCTCGGCGAGGCCGCGCGCCTCGCCGCGCTGCCGGCGGACCGGACGTCCCACGCGGACGTCGATCCGCGGGCGCGACTCCTTCCGCGGGCCCGCCGCGCATCGAAACGCTCATGACCCGTCACCCGATCACAACGACGACCACGGGCTCGCGAGCCTGGTCGCTGTACTTTCGCGCCCAGTACCGCCTTCTCCGGGTCGTGGACCCGATCCTGCGGTGGTGGTGGCATCGGTCGCTGCCCGGACTTGGGCCGATCGTCGATCTCCACATCCCGGGCCGACGCACCGGACGCCGGTATCGGACGCTGCTCACCCTGCTCGCGATCGACGACCGCTGGTACGTTGGCCACCCCAACGGCGATGCGGGATGGACCCGCAACCTGGCGGCCGCAGGTCGGGCCACCCTGGTCGCGAGCGACGGCTCGACCCGCGACGTCGCCCCCATCCGGCTCTACGGAGGGCCCGAGCGCGAGGCGGTGATCCGCGCGACCTGGTCCCAGCATCCGCTTCCCGGCAACCTCGTGTATGCGCTCGCCCGGCGCCACGTGCGGGCCACGGGCGTGTACCTGCGCCTCGTCCCGCGGGAGCCGCCGTCCGCCTGATCGACCGTCGAGGGCGGTGTTCCGTGCTGCCGAATCGGCTTGCACACCCCATCGCGAAGTGCCAGCATTCGAGGTCTCCCCGGCGACCCGTACCCGTCGCCCCGGAGGACTCCCGTCCATCGCGCCACCAGGGGGCGGAGCGACGCACGCGTCGCGGTCGCGCACGCCCGATCGGAAGGAGGTTCCGCCCGTGGCCGAGCACATCACGCTCACCGTGAATGGCGAGAGGAGGGAGCTGGACGTCGAGCCGAGGCGACTCCTGGTCCAGGCCCTTCGCGAGGACCTGGGCCTCACCGGCACGCACATCGGTTGTGACACCAGTCAATGCGGCGCGTGCACCGTCCACATGGACGGGCTGGCCGTCAAGAGCTGCACCGTGCTCGCCGCTCAGGCCGACGGATCGCAGGTCACGACGATCGAGGGGATGGCGACGGACGGCGAGCTGCACCCGCTCCAGTCGGCGTTCTGGGAGAAGCACGGCCTCCAATGCGGCTTCTGTACGCCCGGAATGATCATGACCGCAGCCAATCTCATCGCCCAGAGCCCGGATCCGTCCGAGGACGAGATCCGGCACGCGATCGAAGGCAACATCTGCCGCTGCACGGGCTACCACAACATCGTGGCCGCGATCGTGCAGGCCGCCGCCGTGATGCGCGAGGGGGCCAAGGCTCCCACCGCCGGCACCCCGGCGTGATGAGGAGGCGAGCACGATGACCACCGACGTTCTGGGCGCGCCGATCAAGCGGACCGAGGATCCGCGCTTCATCACCGGCAAGGGCCGCTACCTCGACGACATTCAGCTGGCCCAGATGACCCACGTCGCCATCCTGCGCAGCCCCTACGCGCACGCGAACATCCGCTCGATCGACACCTCCGCGGCCAAGGAGATGTCGGGCGTGATCGCGGTGTTCACGGCCGCCGACATCCCCTACAACCCGCTCCCGTTCGCCTGGCCCGCCGGTGGCAGTGCCGGGATCCAGAACAACGTCAACATGCCCGACGTCCTGGCGAAGGACAGCGTCAAGTGGACCGGCGAGGGCGTCGCCGCGGTGGTCGCGGAAACGGCCGAGCAGGCCGTCGACGCCCTGGAGGCGATCCAGGTCGACTGGGAGCCGCTGCCGGCCGTCGTCGATGCCGAGAAGGCCACCCAGGCGGGCGCTCCCCAGCTCCACGAGAACGCACCCAACAACGTCGTGTTCGAGTGGACGGTGGGCGACAAGGACGGCACGGACAAGGCGATCGCCGACGCCGAGGTCGTCGTCAAGCAGCGGATCGTCAACCACCGGCTGATCCCGAACCCGATGGAGACCCGTGGCGATATCGGCTGGTACAACCCGGGCACCGACGAGTACACGGTCTGGATGTCGAGCCAGACGCCGCACATCCAGCGGCTGTTGCTCACGGCGTTCGTGACCGGGATCCCCGAACACAAGGTGCGCACCATCTCGCCGGATGTCGGCGGCGCGTTCGGGACCAAGATCTTCTGCTACGCGGACATGGCGCTCGTGATGTTCGCCAGCAAGGCCATCGGCGGGCGGCCCGTGAAGTGGGTGGAGGGCCGCCGCGAGAACTACCAGAGCACGATCCACGGCCGGGACCACATCACGTATCTCGAGATCGCCGGCAAGCGGGACGGCGAGGTGACGGGTCTGCGGGTCAAGACCTATGCCAACCTCGGCGGCCGGCTGTCGACGATCGGCCCCGGCATCCCGACCACGCTCTACGGCCGGGTCCTGTCCGGCTGCTACAAGTTCCCGAACGTCTATTGCGAGGTCACCGGCGTGTACACGAACACAACGTTCGTGGACGCCTACCGCGGTGCCGGCCGACCCGAGGCGACCTATGTCGTCGAACGCGCGATGGACCTGTTCGCGGCCGAGATCGGCATGGACCGGGCCGCGGTCCGGCGCAAGAACTTCATCCCGCCCGACCAGTTCCCGTACGAGAACCCGTCGGGCCTGGGAACCGCCTCCGGGGGCGCCAAGATCTACATCGACTCCGGCAACTACGAGCCGGCGCTGAACAAGGCGCTGACCACGGCCGGCTACTACGACATGGACACGGCCAAGGACGAGGCCCGCAAGCGCGGCAAGCTGCTGGGCGTGGGCCTCTCGACCTACATCGAGGTGTGCGGCGTCGCTCCCTCGAAATGGATCGGTGCCGTGGGCGAGGGCTGGGGCGCGGCGATGTGGGAGTCGTCCAACATCCGCGTCCACCTGACCGGCAAGGTCGTGGTCACGATGGGCACCCAGCCCCAGGGCCAGGGTCACGAGACCACGTACGCCCAGGTCGTGGCGTCCGAGCTCGGCCTCCCGATGGAGGACATCATCGTCCAGCACTCGGACACCCAGGGCACGCCATTCGGCTATGGCAGCTATGGCAGCCGCACGTCCTCGGTCGGCATGACCGCCGCGATCAAGGCGGCCGGCAAGGTCAAGGACAAGGCGCGCCGGTATGCCGCCCACATGCTCGAGGCATCGCCCGAGGACATCGAGATCGAGGGCAACGAGTACCGGGTCAAGGGCAGCCCGGACAAGAAGAAGACCCTCCAGGAGATCGCGTTCGCGCTCGATCTCGCGTTCGATGCTCCGGAGGGGATGGAGCCGTATCTCGACGAGACGGCCTATCACGACACCCCGAACTGCACCTGGCCGTTCGGGACCCATATCGCGATCGTCGAGGTCGACGAGCAGACCGGCGTCGTGGACCTGGTCCGCTATGTCGCGGTCGACGACGTGGGCAACAAGATCAACCCGCTGATCGTGGACGGACAGCTCCACGGCGGGATCGCCCAGGGTGTCGGTCAGGCGCTCTGGGAACGCGCCGTCTATGCCGACGACGGCCAGCTGCTGTCGGGCTCGATGCTGGACTACGCGTTGCCAAAGGCCTCGCGATTGCCTTCGTTCGAGCTGGACGAGACCGTCACCCCGTCACCGGTGAACCCGATCGGCGTCAAGGGCGTCGGCGAGGCCGGTGCCATCGCCAGTACCGCTGCGGTCGCGAACGCCGTCAACGACGCGCTCGCCCCGCTCGGGATCCGCCATCTCGACATGCCGTTCACGCCGCCCACCGTGTGGCGGGCGATCCAGGGTGCGAAGGGAGGCCAGGCATGATCCCGGCGGCGTTCGGTTACCGTCGCGCCGGCTCGCTCGACGACGCCCTCCAGATCATCGCCTCCAGCCCGGACGTCAAGGTCCTGGCCGGGGGTCACAGCCTGCTGCCGCTGCTCAAGCTCCGGCTGGCCACGGCCGAGTCGCTCCTCGACATCGGCCGGGTCCCGGAGCTCAAGGGGATCCGCCGGGCAGCCGATGGCAGTGTCGCGATCGGCGCCATGACGACGTACCGCGAGCTCCAGGAGGACACTCCGATCGACTGGGTGCGCGACGCGCTCGGCGAGATCGGCGACCTCCAGGTCCGGAATCGGGGCACGCTCGGCGGGTCGCTCGCCCATGCCGATCCCGCCTCGGACTTTCCGGCGATCGCGCTCGCGTTCGACGCGTCGGTCGTCCTCCGCTCGCCGTCCGGCGAGCGCGAGGTAAAGCTCGAGGATTTCCTCCAGGGTCCATTCCAGACGGCCATGCGGGCGGATGAGATCCTGGTCGAGATCCGCCGTCCACCCGTACCGGCCGGAGCCGGCGGCGCATATGCAAAGCTCGCGCAACCGGCGTCGGGCTACGCGATCGTCGGTGTGGCGGCGGTGATCGCGAAGTCGGGTGGCTCGATCTCCCACGCCCGCGTCGCCCTGACCGGTGTCCATGAGCATGCCTACCGTGCCCCGGAGGTCGAAGCGGCCCTGGTCGGGACCGCCGGCTCACCGGACGACGTCAGCACCGCAGCTCAGCACGCGACCGTCGACGTGGAGGTCAACGCCGACATCCACGCCGACCGCGAGTATCGGACCGCCATGGCGGCCGTCTACACGCGGCGAGCGATCGAGGCCGCCCTGGCTCGCGCCGGCACGTGATCCCGTGAGGGTGGCGCGGATCGCGCCCGGACGGCGCGCTCCGCCCTCCCTCGAGGGCTCGGTCCTCACCCGCGACCTGACCGTCGCCGGCGAGCGCTGGTGGAAGGGCCGGCGCCTGTCTGCCGCTGACCTCGGGGCGCTGGCGAGCGACCCGTCGGCGCTACCGACGGGCGGCGTCACCGTGCTCGTCCCGGCGGCAGACGAGGTGCACGAGGACGACGCGGGGCTGCGCCTGGCCGACGCGGTTGCCGGGCCGGGCGTCCATCGCCGCGGGCCCGCCGAGAGCCGGGTGGATCTGCTGGCCGACCATCCCGGGGTACTCCATGTGCGGCTGGCGGCTCTCGAGCGGTTGGACCGGATCGACACGCTCGAGGTGTTCACGGCCTTCGACGGGACGGTGGTCGACGCCGGCGACCTCGTGGCGTCGGTGAAGGTCGCTCCCCATCTCGTGCCCGAGGCGACGCTCGAGCGGGCCGAGGCGATCGCCCGTCGTGCGGCTCCGATCGTGCGGGTCGCCCCGTTCCAGCCCCAGCGGGTCGCGGTCGTGGTCAAGGAGGCGGTCCGGGCCCTCGCCCGGCAGCGGTTCGAGGAAGCCGTTCGCGCCAAGGTCGAGTCACTGGGCTCGACGGTCCAGTCCATCGCCTATGTCGCGGACGACACGGCCGCGGTGGAGCGGGCCCTGAAGGATGCCCGGACGGCCGACCTGATCCTGACCGCGGGTGCCGCCTCCACGGATCCCGCGGACGCCGTGTTCGTCGCCCTCGAGCGACTGGGTGGACGGGTGGTGCGGCGGGGTGTGCCGGCGCATCCGGGATCGATGCTCTGGCTCGGCCGCCTGGGGCGGGCGAGCGTCATGGGCCTTCCAACGTGCGGCGCCTACTCCAGGGCAACGGCGGCTGACCTCCTCCTGCCGCGCCTGCTCACGGGTGAACGAGCGTCGGCGCGCAGCGTGGCGTCCCTCGGACACGGCGGGATCCTCACCCGGAACATGCGATTCCGCTTCCCGCGTTACGCACGCCAGCTCGACGCACCGGAGGGCTGAGAGGCAACGGGCGGATTCGGCCGGAAGAAAGAGTTGCCTCCATGCACCGCGGGACTGCATTTCACCCCACATAACCTTGGCAGACCGCACCCGACCGCCGACAATCGACGGGATTGATCCCAGACACCCGGGGTCGTGGTGCGCAGGGGCGTGTCGCGCCCGCCGCCATCGGGTGGTCCCGATTGGAGCCTGCCTGTCGTGTCTCGTCGTTATCTCGCCGCCCTCATTGCTGCCATCCTCCTCTTCAGCATCCCGCTCGCCGTCCTTGGACGGACAGCGACGTCCGCACCTGTCGCGACGTCGCGGGTCACGCCGTGGCGATACGCCAGCGTCGAGCGTGTCATCGAAGCCGGCGAGATCGGGGTGGCCCGGCCCGCGGATGTGGTATGGAACGCACACGAAGGTCGCCTGCTGATCTTCGACGGCGCCCGACCCGGCCGAGGCGTGGAGGCCACCCTCTGGGCCTCCCTGACGAACCTCGTGGTCGTGGGCGGAGTGGCACCGGGCAGCCACACCGCATTCGATGCGTCGCGCGATCGGATCGTCACCCTCGACGGAACCGGCGCCTTCGCGCGGATTGCGTCCACCGCCGGCGCCGGCACGAACGCGGCCGTTGGAGCCACCCTCGCGCTCCGCGGTCACGGGGTGACCTCTGTCCGAGGGATCGCCGCCCAGGGCGGCAGCCTGCTCGTCCTCGACGACACCGGTCACGCGCTGTACCGGATCCCGTCGGACATCGCCGGCACCTACGATCCGGCGGCAGCCAAACGGATCGATGTCTCGGCGCTCGGTTCCGACCTCAGCGGTCTGGCCGTCGACGGCGCCACCGGACACGTGTTCGTGTTCGCGCGACCCGGCACGCTCTGGGAGCTCGACGCGAACGGCGTCGCCGTCGCGCGGCGCAACCTGTCTCGCGTGGGCCTGGACGACGTGCGCGGCATCACGATCGCGCCCACGGCGGACACCACCGACGCGCCGGGTCGGAAGGCGGCCTACCTCGCCGACGCCGGCCGCGTTCAGAACGGCACCGTCATCGGTGCCGGCGTCTACGAGGTTGCCCTCACCGCTCCCGGGATGTCACCACTGGCCGCCGCGGCAGTGTCCTCGGTCACGCTCGTGAACACGATCAACACCGGCGCCGGCAGCTCGAACTGGACCCCGGACAGCCCGGATCCATCGGGCCTCGCCTACATCCCCGGCACCGACCGCCTCGTGGCCGCGGACGGTGAAGTCGAGGAGACGACCGGAGCCGGGTTCCACAACGCCAACGTGTGGTTCGCGAGCCGCACCGGGGCGACGAGCGGCACGATGAACACGCTCACCTCGAACCCGTCGAACAACGAGCCCACCGGTGCCGCCTACGACTCGGCAAGGAACGAGCTCTACATCTCGAAGGACGGCAGCAACGGGCGGGTCTGGGTCTACAACGCGACGACGCTCAACCTCGTTCGCAGCTTCACCGTCACCGGCGCGCCGTACAACGACCAGGATTGCGAAGGCCTCGGGTTCGGCAACGGCGTCCTGTACATGGTGGACGCGATCGACAACGACCTGGTCAAGGTCCAGCCCGGCGGCGACGGCGTCGTGGGCACCGGCAACGACGACGTGGTGTCGAACTTCGACCTGCAGCAGTACGGGCAGAGCGAGCCGGAAGGGCTGGACGTCGACCCGACGACCGGCAACATCTGGGTCGTGAGCAACAAGGTCAGTGGCGGTGGAACGCCGGATCCGATGGTCGAGGTCACGCCCAACGGCACCCTCGTGTCCAGCGTCTCGATTGCCGCGGCCAACCCGAACTCGGCGGCCGGTCTGGCGATGGCGCCGCCGTCCAACGGCGGCGGCGGGTTCAACATCTACATCTCGGACCGGATGGTGGACAACAACGCACAGCCAAGCGAGAACGACGGCCGGATCTACGAGTTCAGCACCGGTGGCGGTGGCGGCGGCAACCCGCCGGTCGCGAACTTCACCGCCGCCCAGGTGCCAGGAACGCTCCAGGTCAACTTCACCGACACCTCGACCAACAACCCGGACGCGTGGTCATGGCAGTTCGGTGATCCCGGGAACAACACGTCCAATGCCCAGAACCCCTCGTTCACGTACCCGGCGCCGGGCAACTACCAGGTGACCCTCGAGGTGTCGAACAACGACGGCAGTGACTCGGTCACCAAGACGGTGACGGTCACCAATCCGTCGGGTGGCGGCAACCTCATGGCGAACCCGGGCTTCGAGATCGACGCCAACGGTGACACGCGGCCCGACAGCTGGACGACGAATAACGCGTTCACCCGCAGCAATGCGGTCGTCCACGGCGGGAGCTTCGCCGGCCGCCACTTCCTGACGAACGACGGCGGCTACAACGTGTACCAGACCGTGACCGGGATCACGGCCGGGACGCCGTACACGTTCAGCGGGTGGCTGAACATCCCGGCGACCAGCGACAAGTTCACGTTCAAGGTCCAGCTCAAGTGGCGGAACGCCTCGGGCAAGGCGCTCTCGACGAGCACGATCCTGACCAGGAAAGTGTCCACCACCGGCTGGCTCCAGGTCGGCGGGAATGCCACGGCTCCCGCCGGCGCAGCGAGTGTCCGGGTGACGATGACGATCAGCAGCCTGAACGGGACGATCTACGTGGACGACTTCTCGCTCAGCTGAGCCATCGTCGGTCGTGCCGGTCCACGAGGGGCCGGCACGGCTGCCCGGTGTAGATTCCGCCGGTGACTGCCCCCAGCCGGACCGATCGCGCCGGGCCGCGGACGATCGAGTCGATCCAGGACACCTTCCGCGAGCACGACTACATCTCCGACCGGTCGCTGGCGACGGCCGTGTTCCTGTCGCTCGAGCTCGGCCGGCCGCTGCTCCTGGAAGGCGAGGCGGGGGTCGGCAAGACCGAGCTGGCCAAGGTCCTGGCGGCGAGCCTTGGCGCGCGTCTGATCCGGCTCCAGTGCTATGAGGGCCTGGACGTCAATCACGCGGTCTACGAATGGAACTATCCGCGCCAGATGCTCGAGATCCGGCTCCTCGAGGCGCGGGGGGAGGCGGCTCGCGCCACGCCATCGGACATCTTCGGACCCGAGTTCCTGATTCGACGGCCGCTGCTCCAGGCGCTCGAGGCGGACGCTACGGAGGAGCCGCCAGTCCTCCTGATCGACGAGATCGACCGCGCCGACGAAGAGTTCGAGGCCTACCTCCTCGAGATCCTGTCCGACTTCCAGGTCACGGTCCCCGAGATCGGCACGATCCGCGCGGCGCGGCCGCCGCGTGTCGTCCTGACCTCGAATCGGACGCGCGAGGTCCATGACGCCCTCAAGCGGCGCTGCCTCTATCACTGGATCGATTACCCGACGCCGCGCAAGGAGTACGAGATCGTCCTCGCCCGCGTCCCCGCCGCGCCCGAACGCCTGGCGCGTGAGGTGGTCGCGTTCGTGCATCGCCTCCGCGAGGCGGACTTGACCAAGGTGCCCGGGATCGCCGAGACGCTGGACTGGGCCGCGGCCCTGATGTCGATGGGCGCCTCCGAGCTCGGCCCGGAGCTCGTCGACGAGACCCTGGGCGTGGTCCTCAAGTACGAGGAGGACATCCGCCAGGTGCGCGGCGAGACGGCCCGGCAGTATCTGACCGAGGCGGCGGTCAGCTTCTGATCATGGACCCGCTGGGCGTCGCCCGGACGCCGGCCGGCGAGACGATCGACGGACGGCTCCTGCTGGCCGAGGCGGTGTCGTTCGCTCGTGCGCTCCGGCGCGCGCGACTGGCGATCGACCTGGGTGCGGCGATCGATTTCGCGCGGGCCATGATGCTCATCGACCTCGGCAGCCGGGAAGAGCTCCGGGCGGCGGGCTCGGCGGTGTTCGTCCGACGCCGAGACGATCGCGAGGTCTACGACCGGGTCTTCGACCGCTTCTGGCGCCGGCGCGCCGGGAGCTGGGCCGCCGAGGGACCGCAACCGATGCGTCCCGGGGACACGATGGCCGAAGGTGACGGCTCGATCGACGCCGAGGCCGGCGCCGACCGTCGGGACGGTCATCAGGAGATCCGAGGAACGCCCATCCCGACCGGCGACGAGGACGAAGACGCCGACGAGGAGCTGGACGGGACGGTCATCGCCCCGGACGCCTACAGCTTCGGCGAGGTCCTGCGCCAGCGCGAGTTCGACAAGATGACGCCGGCCGAGCTTCGCGACGCCGAGCGGCTGGTGGACCTCCTCACGCCGCGCCTCGAGACGCGTCGGACCCGCCGATACGAGCTCCATCATCGGGGCCGGTTGCTGGCGCCACGAGCGATGTTCCGGCGCAACCTGGGGACCGGCGGACAGCTCACCGAGTGGGTGTGGCGACGGACGGTCCGCCATCCGCGCCCGCTCGTGGTCCTGTGCGACATCTCGGGCTCGATGGAGCGTCACTCCCGGCTCCTGCTGCGGTTCGTCCAGGCGCTCACCGCCGCCAACGCGGTGCGGGTGGAGTCGTTCGTGTTCGGGACGCGACTCACCCGGGTCACGCGCCTCCTCCGCGACCGGGACCGGGATCGAGCGCTGTCCAGGGTGGCCGACGCAGTCACCGACTGGGCGGGCGGCACGCGGATCGGCGAGAGCTTCCGCGACTTCAACCTCCGCTGGGCGCGGCGGTCCCTCCGCTCGTCGGGGGTCGTGATCGTCGTCTCCGACGGCTGGGACCGGGGTGACCCTGCGCTCGTTGCCGCGGAGACGGCCAGACTGCGGCGGAACTGCCATCGACTGGTGTGGCTCAACCCGCTCGCCGGCACGCCCGGCTATCAGCCGCTCGCGGCCGGGATGAAGGCCGCCTATCCCTTCATCGACGACTTCCTGGCCGCGGGAACGGTCGCGTCGCTGGAACGACTGGGCGCGATCCTGGCCGGCGCCGGCAGCCGCGACGTGGGACGGGTGGGCGAGGCGGCCGCGCACGTGCCGGTCGAGGTCGCGACCGGGCGCGGCATGGCGCTGCTCGCGCCTCCCGCGACCCTGGACGATCCGGTTGCCGACCCGGCCACGGCCCGCCCCCTGGAGATGCGCAGATGAAGGAGCTGCTCGAGACGCTTTCGACCTGGCAGGCGGACCGGGTGGACGTCGGGCGTGCCGTGGTCATCCGGACCTTCGGGTCTGCGCCACGACCCGAGGGTGCGGTACTGCTCGCGTCCTCGGACGGCCGGATCGCGGGCTCGGTGTCCGGAGGTTGCGTGGAGGGCGCGGCGGCCGAGGAGATCGAGCGCGCGCGGACGACCGGCCGCTCACGCGTGATCCGCTACGGGATCTCCGACGAGCAGGCCTGGGACGTCGGCCTCGCCTGCGGCGGCACGATCGACGTGCTCGTGGAGCCCGGCGTCCGCGACGAGGTGAGCGAGGCAGCGCAACGACTGGGGATGGCGGTCGTGACACCGCTCCCCCCGGACTCTCCACCCGCCGAGTTCGGGCTGCACGAGCCGGGCGACGGCGCGCCACCGGCACCGGCGCTCACGGTCAGCCAGGACGGCGAGCTCCGGGGGAGCCTGGGCTCGCCCGACGATGACCGAGCGCTCGTCGCTGCCGCGCGCGATGCGCTCCTTCGAGGCACGAGCACCACGATCGAGCTCGGCGGGCGATCCCTGTTCGTGGAGGCGTTTCCGGTCCGGCCGCGGCTGGTCGTCGTGGGCGCGGTCGAAGTCGCGCGGGTGCTCGTCCGCCTCGCGCGGGAGCTCGGGTTCGCCACCGTGGTCATCGACGGCCGGGCGGCGTTCGCGACGCCCGAGCGCTTCCCGCCCGAGCTCGTCGATCGGTTGATCGTCGGCTGGCCGGACGAGGTGGCCGATGAGATCGGCCTCGGGCCGAACGACGCGGTCGCGGTCCTCACCCACGACGTGAAGTTCGATGAGCCGGCGATCGTGGAGGCCCTCCGCCGCGGCTGCCGCTATGTCGGCGCAGTCGGCTCGCGGAAGACCCAGGCCGATCGGAGGGCTCGCCTGCACGAGGCAGGTGTCACCGATGACGAGCTCGCTCGCCTCCGCGGCCCGATCGGACTCGATCTCGGCGGGCGAGCGCCGGCCGAGACCGCCCTCGCGATCCTCGCCGAGGTGGTTGCCTCGCGCTACGGCGGCAGCGGCACCCCGATGCGCGAGCGCGCACAACCCGCTCACGCGCAGGCCTGACTCGGCGATGGCCGCGCCCGATCGGCGGGTCGCCGCCGTGGTGCTGGCGGCCGGGCGATCGACGCGCTTCGGCAGCCCCAAGCTCGTTGCCGAGCTCGAAGGACGGCCGCTCATCCGCCACGTGCTCGCTACCGCGATCGACGCGGGGCTGGACCCGATCGTCATCGTGACCGGACCGGACGGCGTGCTGTCGGGGATCGATCTCGAGCCGGCGCGGGTCGTCGTCAACCCGCGGCCGGAGGACGGGTTGTCGAGCTCGGTGCGACTGGGACTCGCGGCGATCGACCCGGAGCGTGGAGTCGACTCGGCCGTCATCCTTCTCGGCGACCAGCCGCGAGTCCGAGCGTCGACGATCCGGACGCTCGTCGACGCCTCGACGGCCGACCAGCCACTGACCGTGCCCGCGTACAGCGACGACGGAGCCCCGAACCCGCTCGTTGCCCGCCGGGCCGCCTGGCGGCTGGCCGACGACCTGGTGGGGGATCGCGGGTTCGGGCAGATCCTGGGTCGACACCCGGAGCTCGTGCGGCGGGTGCCGATCCGCGGTGCGAACCCGGACGTCGATCGGCCTCGTGATCTCGAAGCACTCGAGCGCGCCGGTCTCGGTTCGGAAGCCCTCGAGGCTGCGTGGGCGGATCGGGTCCGTGCCAACCGGGCCCAGGTCGATCGCGTCCGGGAGGTGCCCGACGGTGCCGACTTCTACCGGCCCGTCAGGGGACTGTTCGTGGCCGATCCCGGGCGCATCGACGATCCGGTCCTCGACGCCCTGCTCGAGCTCGCGCGGCCCGACGACACCTGGCTCGATGTCGGTGCCGGAGCCGGCCGATATGCCCTGCCGCTCGCGGCGCGGGTCGCCGAGGTCATCGCGCTCGACGCGTCGCCGGGCATGCTCGACAGCCTCCGCGCCGCAACCGACGAGCATCGGGTCGCCAACATCCGACCGCTGCTCGGTCGCTGGCCCCCGGCCGAGGGCGCCGGTGCCGAGGGTGGCGAAGCCGCGGGCCTCGAGGCCGACGTCGTGCTCGTCGCCCACGTGGGCTACGACGTCGAGGCCATCGGGCCGTTCCTCCGGGCCCTGGAGCGCGCCGCGCGGCGATTGGTCGTCGCGGTGCTGATGGAACGGACGCCGGCGTCGCTCGCCGGTCCGTTCTGGCCGGTCGTCCACGGCGAGGCACGCGTGGAGCTCCCGGCCCTCCCCGAGCTGGTCGCCCTCCTGGAAGCCCAGGGCCGCGGGCCCGCGGTCCGGGTGGTCGCCCGTCCAGAGCGGCACTTCGCCAGCCGCGACGACGTTCTCGGCTTCGTGCGCCGCCAGACCTGGGTCCAAGCCGGGAGCGACCGCGACACCCGGCTCCAGGCCGCGCTCGACCGGTGGCTCGTGCGCCACGAGGACGGTTCGGTCTCGCTCCCGGACGTTCGCGGAGACGTCGGGATCGTCACCTGGGCACCGCCTGGCGGGGTATGACGATGCCCTGCTGCGGGGCACGAGCGTCTCGACCGAGCTCCGCACTCGACCTTTGTGACGACGACAGATCGGCCGACCTCGTGGCCCTGCTCGGCGGGGCGTCGAGCCTCGTGGCGGCGCAGAGCCGTGGTCCTAACCCGGTTGGGCGGCGGCCCGGGACAAGATCGGGACGAGCTCGCGCTCCAGCCGACCCGTGAGCGCCGCGGCGAAGATCGCCGTCATGTGGGCCGCGTCCCGATAGATGAGCAGGCGACCGATGACCGCCGGACATGGGTCGGTGGGGCAGATCCATGGCGTCGGATCGATGAAAGTCGCGCCGATGGCGTTTGCGACGGATCGTTCGCTGTCGAGTCGGCGAGCCGCGATCGCGCTGGCGACTGGTGTGCCGCAGGCGCTGATGTTGTCCCGGTGGCGCCAGAGGCATTTGACCGGGTTTGTCGCCGGTCTCGGGGTGTCGCCGATCAAGGCGATCGCCGCGTCCGTGTCCCGGATCCGGCCAAGGATCCGTCCCAGCGCTGCCTCCCACTCGTCAGGTCGCTCCATCGTCGGCGCCACGATGCCGTCGAGCGTCATCTGGACGGCTCGCGAGTTCGAGACGATCACGAGGTCCGCTCCCTCGGCCGCGATGCGCTCGAGCGCCCACTCTCGCCAGGTGTCGCACTCTTGATAGCGGCGCTTGAGGTCCTCCCAGTGGACCCTGATGTCTGCGGCGGGGCAATTCGCCTTGGTCATGATCACCAGACGCCAACCATGGTTGCCGGCGATCGTTTCGAGTGGCGGGAACCAGTGCGCGGCATGCGAATCTCCGAATAGGACGACCGTGGTCTCGCCGTCCGGGTCGCCGTAGGCGCACTCGGGCGACTCCGTCGCGGAGGAATTCGCGAAGCAGCCGTCGTCGAAGATCCGGCCAAGACTGTCAGGGGCGAGGTCGAGGGGTGGCAGGAGATTGAGCGGCAGGGGGCGGCTCTCGAGCGGCGGATAGACGACCGGTCGGCCGATGTTGGGCGATGGGGTCGCGCCGGCAGGGTGCGTCGCAGGTGGCCCAAGGGCCGCCTCGAGCTCCGTCTCGACATCGACCGCACCGGCTCCGTCCATGTCACCGTCCAGCCACGAGTCCGCACGTGAGCCCGTACCACCGAACGCCGTCGCGACCGTCGCCACGACGAGTGTTAACGCTCCGGCGGCAGCGAGGCTCCGAGCAGGCCGTAGTCCAACCCACCGACCGTGTCGGATCGGCTCCTCGACCCACCGCTGGCTGGCCGCCGCGGCGACGACCGCCAGGAAGACGAGTCCGATGCGGGTCGGCGCCGACAGGGTCAGGCCGGTGGCGACGGTGGGCAGGATGATGAACGGCCAGTGCCAGAGGTACAGGGAGTACGAGATCCGGCCGATGTAGCGGGCGGGACGGATGGCCAGCAGCCGCGACGGCAGCGAGGCCGGCTGTCGAATGCCAGCCAGGATGACCAGCGCTCCACCGCCGACTGGCAGGATGGCGGCACTGCCCGGGAAGGGAGTGGATGGCTCAATGACGAGCGCCGACGCGGCGACGAGCGCCAGGCCCGCCATCACAGCGCCCGACGCAATGTGTTGCGGCAGACGGGCCAGCCGGGTCGACTGGAGCGCGATGAGAGCGCCTAGGGCGAGCTCCCAGGCTCGCGCCGGCAACGAAAAGAAGGCCCATGGCGCGGCGACCTCGGTTAGCACAATGGAGAGTCCGAACGAGGCGAAGAAGACGAAGGCTGACGTCGCCGTCAGGGCGCCGCCGATCGATCGCGTCCGGCGCGCAACCAGCAGCAGGAGGGTCGGCCAGAGCAAGTAGAACTGCTCCTCCACGCCGAGTGACCAGTAGTGGAGGAGCGGCGACGGGTCGAGTTCGGCGGCCGCGAGGTAGTCCGTGGCCTGCAGAGCGAACCGAACGTTGGAGGCGTACAGGGCCGCGGCCAGGCCGTCGGCGGCCACACTCTGGGCGAAGAATGACGGCGTCAGGATCGCCGTGGCGACCAATGTGACGAGCAAGACCAACGCGGCGGCCGGCAGAAGCCGGCGCGCCCGGCGTGCATAGAACGCCTCCAGGGAGAGCGAGCCCGTCTCACGCAGCTCACGAACGATCAGACCCGTGATGAGGTAGCCCGACAGGACGAAGAAGACGTCGACCCCGACGTAGCCGCCGCCGAAGCCGGGCACCCGCGCGTGATAGAGCAGAACGAGAATCACCGCGACGGCTCGTAGGCCTTCGAGATCGGGCCGGAACCGGTCCGCCCTTGAGGCCTCGGCAGCGGATGCTGGGCTGGCCTGCGAACGGAAGCCGCGCTGCTCTCCGATCGGATGGGCCATGAGCGGGCGGCGGTGGCGAGTCACGCTGCCCCGGTGCCGGTCGGCTCCTCCTGGGCGAGGTGGCGCATCGGGCCTCCATGGTACCCACTCAAAACAAGCTGCCGATTGCACGCACCGCGACGCATTGACGCCCTCTCCGGGGCAAGCCCATACTCGCCGCGGGAACTTCCCGGATCCAGCCCCAACGGCTCTCCTCCAACCACCGCCCGGGCTGGATTCGAGATCACCCCAGCCGGATGGTGGACGCCCCCGGAGGGGTTTCGGTGGGCGGTCGCGCCTCCCCCGGGAGGCGGAGAGGAGGACGGGTCGACATGATCCCCGGGCAGTTCGACTATGTCCGACCAGGGTCGCTCGACGATGCGCTGCGGGTCCTGACCGAACGCGAAGGCGATGCGAAGCTCCTGTCGGGCGGCTACAGCCTCATCCCCCTGCTGAAGCTCCGCCTGGCGCAGCCGGAACTCCTCGTCGACTTGCACGACGTCACCGGTCTGGACGGGATCGTCGAGACCGACGATGAGCTCCGGATCGGCGCCCGGGCCACCCATCGCCAGATCCACGAGCGCGACACCATCGCCCGCTACCCGCTGCTCCACGACGTGGCAGGTGGCATCGGCGATCCCCAGGTCCGCAACTGGGGCACGATCGGCGGCTCGGTTGCGCATGCCGACCCGGCATCGGACTGGCCGGCCGCGCTCCTGGCCGCCAATGCCTCGATCGTCTGCCGCAGCCAGAGCGGGGAACGGATCGTGGCGGCGCGGGACTTCTTCCTCGACACGTTCACGACCGCCATCGAGCCCACCGAGGTCCTGACCGAGATTCGGTTCGTGCGCCGTCCGCGGGGCCAGGGGGGCGCGTACACGAAGCTCGAGCGCCGCGCCGGCGACTTCGCCACGGCCGGTGTGGCGGCGATCGTCCGGTTGGGCGAGGGTGGAACGATCGGCTTTGCCGGGATCGGTGTGACCGGTGTCTCGGACTCGCCCTATGCCGCGACCGACGGGGAAGCCGCCCTCGTCGGCCAACCCCCGTCCGAGTCGACGTTCCGGGCCGCGGGGCAGGCGGCCGCGGCGATGAGCCGGCCCGTCAGCGACGTCCGCGGGCCGGCGGACTACAAGCGCGCCATGGTTGCCGAGCTGACGCTTCGATCCCTCCAGCGGGCGACCGAACGCGCGCTGGCCTACGCGTAGGAGGAGAGATGGCCACCCAGCACATCACGGTCACGGTGAACGGCGAGGCGCGCGAGGCCGACGTCGAGCCGCGACTGCTCCTCGTCCACCTTCTCCGCGACACGTTCGGGCTGACCGGGACCCATGTCGGCTGCGACACGAGCAACTGCGGGGCATGCACCGTCCACGTGAACGGCGACAGCGCGAAGTCGTGCACGATGCTCGCCGTTCAGGCCGACGGAGCAACCGTCCGGACGATCGAGGGCCTGGCCGACGGGTCGAACCTCCATCCCCTCCAGCAGGCGTTCTGGGATCAGCACGGGCTCCAGTGCGGCTTCTGCACCCCGGGGATGATCATGCAGGCGGCCTGGCTGCTCGAACAGGACCCCGACCCGAGCGAGCACGAGATCCGGGAGGGGATCAGCGGCAACCTCTGCCGCTGTACCGGCTACGTGAACATCGTCAAGGCCATCCAGCAGGCTGCCGGTGAGCTCCAGGCGAAGGCCGAGGCTCCAACCGGGACGCCGGCCGCGACGGCAGGCTGAGGAGACCGCGAGATGGCGACCACGTACCACGCCCAGCCGCCAACGACGACCCCCGAGGTCGGGGGGATGGGCCACTCGGTCAAGCGCAAGGAGGACCCGCGCTTCATCCAGGGTGCGGGGCAGTACATCGACGACCTCAATCTGCCGGGCCAGTTGTGGCTCGACATCGTCCGGAGTCCGTACGCCCACGCTCGCATCAAGTCCATCGACTCGTCGGAGGCGTTGAAGGTGCCGGGCGTCGCGGCCGTCGTGACCGGCAAGGACCTGGAGGGCTACAAGCTCCACTGGATGCCGACCCTGGCCGGCGACAAGCAGATGGTGCTGCCGACCGACACGGTCATGTACCAGTCGCAGGAGGTTGCGGCGGTCGTCGCCACCTCCCGTTACGCCGCCGCGGACGGCGTCGCCGCGGTCATGGTCGACTACGAGCCGCTGCCGGTCGTGATCGATCCCCACAAGGCGCTCGAGCCGGGGGCGCCCGTCCTGCGCCAGGACCGCGGCGCGGACAAGCAGACCAACCACATCTGGCACTGGGAGTCGGGCGACCAGGCGGCAGCCGAGGCCGCGCTCTCAGGAGCCGAGGTCAGGGTGGCCGAGGACATCTACCTGCCCCGGATCCATGTCGCCTCGATCGAGACCTGCGGCTGCATCGCGGACTGGGATCCCATCCGCCAGCAGCTGACGCTGCACATGACGACACAGGCGCCGCACGCCATCCGGACGGTCGTCGCGCTCGTCGCGGCTGCCGCCGGGCTGCCCATCTACGAGCACAACATCCGGGTCAAGACCCACGACATCGGCGGAGGGTTCGGCGGCAAGGTGCCGGTGTATCCGGGCTACGTCCTTGCCGTCGCGGCGTCGTTCCTCACCGGCAAGCCCGTCAAGTGGATCGAGGACCGCTCGGAGAATCTCCAGGCCGACTCGTTCGCTCGCGACTACCACATCCACGCCGAGCTGGGCGCCACCAGGGACGGCCGGATCCAGGCGCTCAAGGTCAAGACGATCGCCGACCACGGCTACACGGACGCCGCGGCCGATCCGTCGCGGTTCCCGGCCGGCCTGTTCAACGTGATCACCGGCAGCTACGACTTCGACAAGGCGTTCGTCGAGGTCGACGGCGTGTACACGAACAAGCCGCCGGGCGGTGTCGCCTACCGCTGCTCGTTCCGCGTCACCGAGGCAGTCCACGCGATCGAGCGAATGGTCGACATCCTGGCCCACGACGTGGGCAAGGACCCGGCCCAGCTCCGGCTGGACAACTTCATCCGGCCCGAGCAGTTTCCGTACACGACACCGACCGGCTGGGAGTACGACTCCGGCGACTATGGGCGGGCGCTCAAGCTCGCCATGGACACGATCGGCTACGACGAGCTGCGCAAGGAGCAAGCCGAGAAGCGGGCTCGCGGCGAGCTGATGGGGATCGGGATCAGCAGCTTCACCGAGATCGTCGGTGCCGGTCCGTCGCACCAGTTCGACATCCTGGGACTCAAGATGTTCGATTCGTGCGAGATCCGCGTCCATCCGACCGGCAAGGTGCTCGCCCGGATCGGCGTCCAGACCCAGGGCCAGGGCCACGAGACGACGTTCGCCCAGATCATCGCCGAGGAGCTCGGCTTCCCGGTCGCTGACATCAAGATCGAGTACGGCGACACCGATACCGCACCCTACGGGCTGGGGACCTACGCGTCGCGCTCCACGCCCGTGGCCGGTGCGGCAACCGCGGTCGCCGCCCGCAAGATCCGGGACAAGGCGCGCAAGCTCGCGGCGCACCTGCTCGAGGCCAACGAGGACGATCTCGAGTGGTCGAACGGCAAGTTCAGCGTCAAGGGCTCACCCGACCGGATGAAGACGATCCAGGAGATCGCGTTCGCCGCCTACACGAACCATCCCCAGGGGATGGAGGCGGGCCTCGAGGCGGTCGACTACTACGACCCGCCGAACCTGACCTTCCCGTTCGGCAGCTACATCTGCGTCGTCGACATCGACAAGGGCACGGGCGAGGTGAAGATCCGCCGTTTCGTGGCCGTCGACGACTGCGGCAACATCATCAATCCGATGATCGTCGACGGCCAGATCCACGGCGGCCTCACGATGGGCCTCGCCCCGGCACTGTACGAGGCGATCACCTACGACGAGAACGGCAACAACCTGGCCGGCACGTTCATGGACTACCTGCTCCCGACAGCGCTCGAGACGCCGGCGTGGGAGCTGGACAAGACGATCACCCCGTCGCCGCATCACCCGATCGGCGCCAAGGGAGTGGGGGAGTCGGCGACGGTGGGCGCCCCACCGGCGATCGCCAACGCCGTGGTCGACGCCCTGTGGCACCTCGGCGTCCGCCACATCGACATCCCGATCACACCCTGGAAGGTGTGGTCGATCCTCAACGAGAAGGGCGTGGTGTGACCGTCGCCCGGCGGTCGGGCGGCCTGTTCGCCCGCGCCGCAGAGCTCGCCACTGCCGGCAGGCCGTTCGCCTTCGCCACCGTCGTCGCGGTCAGGCGGCCCACGTCCGCGCGACCGGGTGCGCACGGGATCGTCCACCCGGACGGCACGATCGAGGGCTGGGTGGGCGGCTCATGCGCCCAGCCCGTCGTCGTCCGCGAGGCACTGCGCGCCATCGCCGACGCGCAGCCACGCCTCCTGCGCCTGTCGAAGGACGCGCCCGCGGAGGGGCGCCGTGGCGACGGGGTGGTGGACGTGATCATGACCTGCCACTCCGGCGGAACCCTGGAGATTGCCGTGGAGCCCGTGTTGCCCGCCCCGGCGTTGTGGCTCGCCGGGACCACCCCGATCGTCGGAGCGCTCACCGCGCTGGGCGCGGCCGCGGGCTTCGCGGTCACCGTCATCGATCCGGTCGCCGAGGCCGAGGCGTTTCCGGCCGCAGACCGGGTGCTCCCCGACGGCGACCTCCGTCGTCTCGACCCCGAGACCGCGCCGTTCGTCGTGGTGGCCACCCAGGGCCAGTGGGACGAGGAGGCCCTGGCCGCAGCCCTCCGCCGCGAAGCCTCCTACGTGGGTCTGGTCGCGTCGCCGACGCGCGCGACCGCAGTCCGGGCATGGCTCCGCGACGAGAACGGCATGGCGCAGGAGCGTCTCGCCGCCCTGCGCGCGCCGGCCGGCCTGGATCTTGGCGCCGAGACGCCCGAGGAGATCGCGCTCTCGATCCTGGCCGAGCTCGTCCAGGTCCGTCGCGGCCGCGCCGAGTTCGTGGCCTCACCCGGGCCAGCCACGGTGGCCGGCGAGGAGCCCGCCGCGATGCCGCCGATCGTTCCGGTCGCGGAGCTCGTGACCCTCGACCCGGTGTGCGGGATGACCGTGGATCCGGCCCACGCCCGGCACCTTGCCGAGCACGAGGGCCGGATCATCGCGTTCTGCAGCATCGGTTGCCGAACCCGCTTCGTGAGGGACCCGGCCGCCTTTCCCGTCTCGATCGAGGCCGGCTGAGCCGGTCCAAGCAGGGAGGCACCATGCACTTCAGCGGCACCGTCGAGATCGGCGCGCCCAGGGATCGCGTGTGGGCGTTCCTGGTGGATCCCAACCAGGTTGGCTCGTGCGGCCCTGGCGTCGAGTCGATCGACGTGGTCGATGACACGCTTTTTCGGGCTCGCGCCAAGGTCGGGGTCGGCTTCATCTCGGCCCGGTTCGTGGTCGACATGACGTTCGCGGCGCTCACGCCACCCGATCGCGCGCAGATCAAGGCCCACGGTCAGGCGCCCGGAAGCGCCGTCGACGCCGACGCCGAGATGCGCCTCTCGGGCCCGGCCGAGGGACCGACGACGATGGACTGGAACGCCGACGTGACGATCGCCGGGACGCTGGCCTCGGTCGGCGCGCGGCTGATCGAGGGGACCGCGAACAAGATGATCGGCCAGACCTTCGACTGCATCCGGACGAAGCTCGAAGCCTAGGTTCATGCCCGAGCGGGCCGACGAGGCGGTGGGCACGCCGGGGGCGATCCTCCCGGTCGGCGACGCGGTGACCCCTGACCCGGTCGCGGACGCGACCGGTGGCCCGGAGCTGTGGCTCTGCCCGCGCTGCGGGCATCGGTTCGTGTCGGCCAACCTGTGGCACTCGTGCGGCCGGTTCACCCTCGACGAGGCGTTTGCCCGCAGCACGCCACAGGCTCGTGAAGGCTTCGAGCGCTTCGTGTCGCTCGTCGAGCGCTGCGGCCCGGTGGTCGTCATCCCGCAGAAGACGCGGATCGTGCTCATGGCCCGGGTCCGCTTCGCGGGCGGCAGGGTCCGACGCGATCACGTGCTCGCGACGATCGCCCTCACGCGGCGCGTCGAGCACCCGCGATGGACGGAGATCGAGGAAGTCGCACCGGGCTGGATCGCGCACCGCTTCCCGATCCGCGGCCCGGATGACCTCGACGACCCGGATCTCCAGGCGTTGCTGTGCGAGGGGTATCGGCAGCACGGCGAACAGCGGAAGCTGGCCGGCCGCCGACGATGACATCCGCGCCGCGATGGGTCTGCCCCGACTGCGGGGCCCCGTTCGCGGCACCGCGCGCCTCGCATTCCTGCGTCCGGATCCCGCTCGACGATCGGTTCGCCGGCGCCGATCCACGGGTGCGGGTTGCGTTCGACCGTCTGGTCGAGCTCGCGTCGGTGGACGGACCGGTGCCGGTGATCGCCCAGAAGACCCGGATCGTGCTCGCAGCGCCGATGCGCTTCCTCGCGGTCCAGGTCCGCCGGGACCGGCTGACCGGGCACGTGTTCCTCGAACGCGAGGTCGCACACCCGGTCGTCACCGGGGTCGTCCCCAACGCCTACGGGTCGGGACTCATGATGCACCGCCTCGACATCCGGGACGCGGACCAGCTCGATCCGGCCTTCGCGGCGCTGGTCCGCGAGGCCGCGGAGCGGGTCGGTCGGCGGTCGCGCCTGCGCGACCCTCGCGAAGGGCCGCGCCGCCTCAGCCGGCCGGTGCGAATCCGAGCGGAGCGGTCTGGCCGTCGCGCGTGACCACGCACCGGGTCCGGCGGGCGAGGGCCTCGTCGACCGTCCGCTCGCAATAGCACGTCGCGTTCGGGAAGCCGTTCGCCCGCAGCTCCCGCTGGATCGCCAGGGCTCCGTCGGCCGTGTTCAGGGCCAGGCCGGTGGATCGCGTGGCGGCCGCGGCGGTCTCGAACGCCCGGACGAACTCGGGGTCGTCCCACGGGATGACCTTGACCGTGACGTCGACGGTCATGCAGCACCTCCGGAGTGATCCTACGCCCGGGACCCGGGACCTGCGACACTCGCGTCGATGGAGGTCATCCACACGGTGATCGGACCGCTGGCGACGAACGTCATCCTGCTCTCGGATCCGACGTCCCGCGAGGCGATCGCGATCGATACCGCCACCCCGTGCCTGGACTGGATCGCCGGCACGCTTGCCGAGCGGAGCTGGACCCTGAGGCTCATCGTCTCCACGCACGGACACTGGGATCACATCGGCGACAACGCGGTGGTGTCGGATCACACGGGTGCTGCGATCGCCGTCCACCCCGCGGACCGCGATCGGCTGGCCGAGCCGAGCCCACTGTGGGCGCCGTTCGAGATCCCGCCATCCGTGCCCGCGGTTGACCTCGCTGAGGGCGGCGAGGTCCGGTTCGGTTCGATCCGCCTTCGCGTCCTCCACACCCCCGGACATACCGAGGGCTCCGTGTGCCTGCTCGCCGCGGACGAGGGGCTGCTGCTCGCCGGGGATACGCTGTTCGCGGGCGGCTGGGGCCGAGTTGACCTACCGGGCGGCTCGTCGGAGGCGATGGCGGCGTCGCTGGCACGGCTCGCCGACCTCGAGGATGCGGTCCGGGTGATCCCCGGTCATGGCGCGACCACGACGATCGGCCGGGAGCGTCCATGGCTCGAGCTCGTCCGCCGATCGGGGCGACTGATCGCCTAGTCGAGACCTCCTTGATCAGGGATCGAGCGGACGCTGGTAGACGGCGCTTCGCTGATCGAGCTCGAAGCCGAGTGACGTGTACAGGTCGAGCGCGCCCTGCGGATTGTCGCTGTCGACACCCAGCATCGCGTCGTCCATCCCGAGGTCGCGGACGAGGACGAGGGAACGCGCGATCAGGGCGCGGGCGAGACCGCGACGGCGCCACGCCCGGCGAACGGAGACGCGCTCCAGCCAGCCGCGGCGGATGCCGAGGCGCTCGTTCTCGTGCCGCCAGATCCAGTTCTGGACGACGCCGGCGACCTGATCGCCATCCCAGGCCACTTGCCACAATCCGGCGTCGAGCTCCGGCTGCGCGAGGGTCGCCCGGAGGTCCTGCGGCGTCTCCTCGCGATGGCCCCAATGGTCACGGAATGCCTCGTTCTCGGCATCCAAGATCGTTTGGTGATGGGCCGGCAATACCGGCCGGATCTCGAGACCATCCGGCAGCGGCGCGTCAGGGATGGGCTCCGCCAACGGGCGGCGCATGAGGTGGAACCAGCGGACGGGCGCGAATCCCTCGCTCGCGACCAGTGCGAGGGCGCCGGTCTCCGTGTCCTCCACCTCGACCTGCATCACCGGCGGAGCCGGGCGCGGGTCGGTGGCGACGTCGCGCGCCCGCGCGATGTTCGCGTGGAGGAGTGCCCGGCCGAGCCCCCTCCGGCGCCAGTCCGGGTGGACGTTGCCGCGCAGGCCGTGCACCCACAGGTCGTCGCGAACCGCGCGGTCGGCATGCGCCCAACCCACGAGTGTTCCATCGATCTCGGCCAGGATGACGTCGATGTCCGGATCGCTGATCGGGTCGTGTTCGAACTCGGCAGCGAAGCTCTCTCCCGTCGGGACCCACGGGATGTGGTCGAACACATTCGAGGCCGCGGCGACGTCCGCCATCGCCGCGTAGTCCGCTGCGCGGTCGATGCGAGAGCGCAACCGGCGGAAGGCAAGTCCCTGGATCATCGGCGCATCCGCGATCCGGATGGCGGTCGCACTCGTCACTGCCAATCGGCTCCGTACCGGTCGCGCGCGTGTCGTTGCGCGCTCTGGTGGATGAGCCGCCAGCGTCGGCGTTCCTCGGCCATTGCCCTCGGGCTGCGCTTCCGGGCCTCGAACGCGAGCTCCTTCTCGAGCTTCCGATAGGACGCCAGTCGTTCCGCGGCCAGGTTCCCCGCGGCGATCGACGCCGTCACCGCGCAACCGGGCTCGCCGGCGTGGCGGCAGTCCTGGAACCGGCACGATCGGGCGAGCTCGGCGACATCGGCGAATGCGGCGTCCATGCCGTCGGCAGCTCCAGCCACGTCGAGCGACCGCAGCCCCGGGGTGTCGATGAGGAGCGCCCCGGACGGCAGCACCACGAGCTCGCGCGCGGTCGTGGTGTGGCGTCCGCGCTGGTCGTCTTCGCGAACTGCGCCGGTCAGCTGGCGCCCGGTGCCGAGCAGGGCGTTGAGGAGCGTGGACTTGCCCACACCCGACGAGCCGAGGATGACCGCCGTTCGTCCGGGTCGCAGTCGCATCCGGAGGTCATCCAGTCCGGCGCCCGTGTGGGCACTGATCGCGATCACCTCCACCCCCGGGGCCACCGCCTGCGCAGCGACGCGGTGGCCCTCGACATCGGCGTCGAGGTCGGCCTTGTTGAGGACGAGGAGCGGGGTGGCGCCGCTCGACCAGGCGACCGCGAGGTAGCGCTCGATCCGGCGCAGGTTGAAGTCGCGATCCAGCCCCGAGACGACAAGGACGTCGTCCACGTTGGCGGCCAGGACCTGCTCGTCGGCGGACCGGATCCCGCCGCGGCCGGTCTCATCCCGGGGGGCGCGGCCGACCGCGGAGCGACGTGCGAGGACGGCCTGGATGACGAGCGCATCGGTCGAGACCGTGGTTGCCACCCAGTCGCCGACTGCCGGCAGGTCGGCAGGCCCCAGCGTTTCGTGGCGGAGGCGTCCGGCGACGGTCGCTCGGCGTGGCTCCTCCGCCGGCTCCACACCGGCAACGAGCCAGCTGTCGCGATGGGCCTGCACGACCCGGGCCGGGTGGATGCCATCGAGACCGAGCCCGCGAAACGTTGCCGCCCAGGCCTCGTCCCAGCCCAGGGAGATCATCGGATCATCCATCGACCGGCTCCCTGCCCTGCGACACCACCTTGCGGTACTCGAGCTCCTCGGCGGTGACCCGGAAGCCGAGGTCCTCGTACAGTCGAAGCGCCTGGTTCGTGTTCTCCTGGTCGACGCCGAGCGCGGCACTGGTCGCACCCGCGTCGCGGACCGCGCGCAGGCTCGCCGCGAGGAGCGCCCGGGCCAGGCCGCGCCGTCGCCAGGGTCGTCGGGTGGAAATCGCCTCCGTCCAGCCCACGCGGCTCCCGTCCGATTCGACCGGCCCGAGGTAGTTCAGGATCTGCCCGGCGATCTCCTGTCCATCGAAGGCGACTCGCCACAGTGGCGGGTCGAACGTTGGCGCCCCGACCCACTCGCGGAACTCCTCCTCGCTTGGCTCGGTCGCTCCCCAGTGATCCTGGAATGCCTCGGCCGCGGCCTCGAAGATCTTCCGGTGCATCGCCCGATCGTCCATCGAGATCGGCCGGATTTCGAGGCCCTCCGGGAGCGGCAGCTCGGGGATCGCCTCGAAGTCGGGGCGGCGCATCTCGGCGTGTCGGCGGGCGACGACGAACCCGGCCGCTTCGAGCGCCTCCTTGGCGTCGTCGTCCTTGCCCATGACGAAGCCGACCTCGGCGATCGCACGCTCCAGGTCGCCCATCCGCGAGCGAATGGCGGTGACGCGCTCCTCCTGCCACGCAAGGACCGCCCGCGCGACACCGCGACCGTCCGTCTCGGGAGCCAGGTTGGTGACGAGATAGAAGGCCCTCGGGCCCTGGGTCTCGTCCTCCCAGTACACGCGGGCGTATCCGGCGATCTCGCCATCGAGCTCGACGATCGCGATGTCGGTCTTCGGGTCGCAGTTGGCGAGGTTGCGATAGCTGTTGGCGATCGATTCCGTGGTCGAGTCCGGGATGACGCCCGACGCCACCCGACGCGCGTTGGCGACCCGGGACATGTGGGTGTGGTCGGGATCGCCTCGGTACTGGCGCAGCACGAGGCCGGGCACGGTCGTGAGCATCGTCATCACCCGACTCGCTTCAGCTTTCCGGTCCGCTTCGCGTAGCGCTCGGCTCGACCGAACGCCCACAGCCCGGCCGGGATGAGCAGCGCGCCTGCGATCAGGAGCGGCCAGACATCGCCGACCAGGGCGTCGATCCCGGTCCCATCGATCAGCCCACGACGGACGCCATCGAGGACATACGTCGCCGGCGACAGGCGGGACAGGACCTGCATCCAGCCGGGCAGGATGTCGATCGAGTAGTACACCCCCGACACGAGCAGCAGGCAGCTCTGGAGGACGAACGTCATCTGGGCGCCGCGCTCGACGTAGAGGAGGGGCAGGATCGCGGCCATGACCCCGATCCCGACGAAGCTGAACGATCCGAGCAGCACGAACACGGCAGCGGTCGCGAGGTTCGCGTGCGCCAGGTCGAGCTGGGGGAAGAACAGCACCAGGGCGACGAGGATCACGGCGGTGTGGACGAGGCCGTAGAGCATCGCGTACACGACCGATCCCAGCAGTTGGGTCGATCGTCGGATCGGCGCCATCATCGTGTATTCGAGCGTGCCTTCCCAGCGCTCGACCGCGATCGTCTCCGCGATCCAGCTGAACACGACCGAGAGGTAGTTCCAGAAAATCGCCCCGACCATCAGGGTCAGGAGCAGCTGCGGGCTGCCCTGGTCGGCACCGATGAGCGAGATCGAGAGCGCGCCCGCGACGGAGTAGACCAGGAACGCGAGTTCCCAGCCCCAGTACCGGCGGGTGAGGAAGAAGTTGCGCTCGATGAAGGCGTACGAGGCCTTCAGCTCATGGGCGAGGGTGGTCATCGGGATCTCCGGGCTTCTTGGCCGGCACGGACCTCATGGGGTCCGCGCCGGCCGGAACGTAGGCTCCGCTGCCATTCGCTCACCGATCCGGATGATCGTGTGACCGATCGCCCGGCGGAAGGGCTGGCGGGAGTGCCGGACACGCCGGTCGGACTCCGCTTCCTTGCGGTAGCGGCCGATCCGCTCGCGCGCGACCTGCATCTGGATGTCTGCGTAGGACTTCATCGTCATCACCTCCTTTCGTGTCTCACTCGTCGTCGTCGTCCTCCTCGACGTCTTCGTCGAGGGATCGACCGGTGTAGGTCATGAACACCGCCTCGAGGGTCGGTGGCTGGCCGTGGCGCTCGGCGACGAGGCGCTTCAGGCCGTCTGGCGTGTCCTCGGCGACGACGCGACCGCCGTCGAGGATCGTGATCCGGGCGCACAGCCGCTCCGCCTCCGCCAGGTCGTGCGTCGTCAGCACGATCGTGGCGTCGTGGGTCCGGCGGACCTCCTCGATGAACGCCTGGACCTCGAGCTTCGACCGCGGGTCGAGGCCGGTGGTCGGCTCGTCGAGGAGGAGCAGCGCCGGGCTCGTCAGCAGCGCTCGCGCGATGGCGACCTTCTGCTGCATCCCACGACTCATCTGCTCGACCGGGCGACCGACCCGCTTCTCCGCGATCCCCAGCCGGCCCAGGATCGCCACCGCATCGCGCCGCGCCGCGCCGGCATCCAGGCCGTAGAGGCGAGCCGCGAACAGGAGGTTCTCCATCGGGCTGAGCTTCTTGAAGAACGCCGCGTCCACGCTGACCCGGTTGATCAGCCGCTTGACGGCCATCTCGTCCCGTTCCAGGTCATGGCCGAAGACCGTGACCCGACCCGAGTCGAGCGTCAGCAGGCCGGAGACCAGCCGGATGAGGGTGGACTTGCCGGAGCCGTTGGCGCCCAGGATTCCGTGGATCGCCCCGCGCTCGAGGCGAAGGGTGACGTCCGCGATCGCGGTCACCGGCGGCTTCCTGCGGTCCACCTGGAACCGCTTCGTCACGTCCTCCACGAGGAGGGCCGGCAACGGGGCCACCGCCGGCTCACCGTCGACGGCCGGAAGACGGACCGGCTCGGTGGGCCGGACGAGCGTCGTATTCGGTTGTCGTGTCAGGGTGCCGGTCACGGTTGACTCCTGGTGGCTGCGATGTCCGATGAACAGAACGAGCCGCGGGCCGGCTCCGACGCCTGGTCGTCGGGAGGCCTCGCGGCTCGTGGATGGTGTCGCGTCCCGGGTGGAACGAGGCACCAAAAAAGCCGGGGCCCGATCAGTGGCCCACGGCTCGTGGTTCGCTCGGAGGGCGGCCCTGCCGCCCGCGTGCTAGCTCGAGATGGGCACACTGCTCCCGCCAACGTCGCCGATGGTCGGCGCCGTCATGCGTGCGGCGAGGTCGTGCATCAGTCGCATATCGGAAATGCTTCTCCCGAGCTGGACGGGCGGGCGATCTGCACGCCGGCGGGCAGTCTACGGACCGAGTGGCCCGAGTGTCAACCACGAGCATGTTGGTCGGCGTTCCCGCCACTGGCGCCCGGCGACCCGGGCCAGGATTGGGCCCGGGGTCCTGTGGGCGAGCGTTCGGCCGCTGCACCGCGAGCGAAATAGCCGCGGACGGCTACTCTCTAGCCGGCAACGGCCTTCGTCCGCCTCGCGGCCGGGCCGTACGTTCCCGGGGTGAACGCCCGGCCGCTCCTGTCAGGTCCAGCCGCACGATGGGCCTCACCGGGGTCGTGCGATTGAACTGCCGGGTCGCGACGACCTGGAAGCCGGCTCGCTGGAACATCGCGAGCGTTCCGCGGTAGGCCGACGCCGACGACACCCGGCCACCGGCGGTGTCGAGCGGATATGCCTCCAGCACCTGTGCCCCTTCGGCTCGGGCGTGGGCGACCGCGGCATCGAGGAGCGCCGATGCGACACCCGCACGGCGGGCCGTGCGCGCCACCACGAAGCAGACGATCGACCACACGGGCGTGTCGTCCACCGGCGCCAGGACCTGGGAGTGCTCGAGCCGCTCGTACGACTCACGTGGCCCGAGGCTCACCCAGCCAACGGCGTTCCCGCCACGGTAGGCGACCAGCCCTGGGGCGGGCCTCCGGCGGGCCAGCTCCTGCAGCCCATTACGGTTCCGGTCCGGTGTCGCGTTCGACCAGTCGAGGCCACGCACCCGGAAATACATGCACCAGCACCACTTCGGGTCGCCGCCCTGGCTGAACAGCGACGCCAGGTCGTCGAAGCGGGCGGGTGTCAACGGCCGCACGTCGAGGGCAGCCGGCGCCCGTGTCGTCACGATCCGATGATGCCGCACGGTCGCGGCGGGTCGTGTCATCTATCCTCGCCTGGGACCACCGGTCGCAAGCAGGACCACCGCCTTGGCTCGCGGTCATCCTCGTCGCGGGGATTGCCCACGCGTGCGCGGCGCCGCCGACGTCCCAGGAGGCCACGATGCCCGGTTTCACGCTCACGAGCTCGTCGTTCCAGCCGGGTGGCAGCATCCCACGTCGACATACCTGCGACGGCGAGGACGTGTCTCCGGCGCTGGCGTGGCAAGGCGTCCCGGACGGCGCCGCCTCGCTGGTCCTGATCGTCGACGACCCCGACGCCGGCGGGTTCGTCCACTGGCTCGTCGTCGACCTCACCGCGTCGGCGACGGGCTCGCTGCCCGAGGGCTGGTCCGCGACGCCCGACGCCGCCCAGCAGGGAACGAACGACTTCCGCCGGGTCGGTTGGGGAGGTCCATGCCCGCCGTCGGGGACGCATCGTTACGTGTTCACGCTGTCGGCGCTCGACGCGCCGCTCGAGATTGCCGGGGCGCCGCGCGCAGCCGAGATCCGGACTGCCATGGCGGGTCACGTCCTGGGCGGAGCGACGCTGGAGGCGACGTACCGGCGCGGTGGCTGAGCGACTCCGGCAGCCGCAGACCACCGTCGTCGGGCTGATCCGGACCGGCATCCTCGATGCCCAGCTCGCCTCGCTGGTGTGGCTGCTGGCCGAGGGTGGGCTGCCCGTGCATGTCGCGGATGCCGGCGACCCGGGATCGGCTGCTCTCGCCGAGGGGCTCGCCGACGTGGCGCCCGCGGTCGTCCAGGTCACCGGCCACGCTCTCGAGGAGGTGCTGGCGGTGACGAGCGGTGACCCGGCTCAGCTGGGCGTCGTCCTGATCCCGGGCGAAGCACGCGTCGCAGCGGCTCACTATGTTCGGCCGCCGCTGCGCGACGCGGGCGGTCACATCCGGCCCCAGGGCCCGGCGGTGCTGGCGACCTGGGACGCGGGATTGGGTTCCTTCGAGCATTACGCGTGGGGGGTCGTCCCGGAACTCGCCGAGCGCATCGGTCGGCGGGCGGGCGACGTCGAGCTCGAGCTGGACCGGCGGCGCGAGTACCTCGCCGGCCTGGCCGCGGCAGCGGTCGTCGAACCCACCGCGGTCCGGGCCGCGCTCGACGGCTACACGAGCACCGCGGCCGCACCGCACCGCCACTGACCTCCGCGTTTGACGCTCCGCGAACCCCGGACGTACGCTCGCCGCCCGCCACACCCCCATCGAAGTCCGCCATCACTTCGGGCGCCCACCCGGCCGGAGCAGCACATGGATCGATCGCCGACGCCCGTCGACCTGCCGCAGACGCTCGGGGAGCTCCGCGCCTCCGGATGGCGCAGCCGGACGGTCAAGGAGGAGCTGCGTAGCAATCTCATCCGCCGGCTGGCGGGTGAGGGTCCCATCTTCCCGGGCATCGTGGGCTACGACGAGACGGTGATCCCCGCCGTCGAGAATGCCATCCTCGCCGGCCAGGACCTCGTGTTCCTCGGTGAGCGCGGACAGGCGAAGACCCGTCTCGCGCGGCTCCTGGTCGGCCTCCTCGACGAGTGGCTCCCGATCGTCCGGGGTGGCGAGCTGAACGACGACCCGGCGCGACCGATCAGCGCCCAGGCCAGGGCGATCGTGGACGAACACGGGGACGGCACGCCGGTCGACTGGCTGCCGCGCGACCGGCGGTACGTGGAGAAGCTGGCCACCCCGGACATCACGATCGCCGACCTCCTGGGCGAGGTGGATCCGATCCGGATCGCGGAAGGCCGCTACCTGTCCGACGAGCTCGTCCTCCACTACGGCCTCGTGCCTCGCGCCAACCGTGGAATCGTCGCCCTCAACGAGCTCCCCGATCTTGCCGAGCGAATCCAGGTCGGGCTGCTCAACATCCTCGAGGAGCGCGACGTCCAGATTCGCGGGTTCACGATCCGCCTGCCGCTCGACCTGTTCGTGGTCGCTTCGGCCAACCCGGAGGACTACACGTCACGCGGCCGGATCATCACGCCGCTCAAGGACCGCCTCGGCTCGCAGATTCGGACCCACTACCCGCGAACCGTCGAGGACGAGATCTCGATCGTGCGCCAGGAAAAGCAGGCGTTCGACGCCGTCGATGGCGTGCCGGTGGTGGTCGTGCCGTCGTTCGTCGAGGAACTGGTCGCAGAGCTCACTCACCTGGCCCGCCGCTCGCCGGAGATCAGCCAGCGGTCCGGGGTCTCGGTGCGCGTCAGCGTGGCGAACATGGAGGTCCTGGAGGCGGCGGCGCTCAAGCGGGCCGTCCGGTCCGACGAGACCGTGGCCGCACCACGGATCTCGGACCTGGCAGCGGTGCTGGCATCCACCACCGGCAAGGTGGAGCTCGAGACCATGGGCGACGACGCCCCCGAGGAACGCGTCGTGGAGCGCCTGATCACCAAGGCCCTGTACACGACGTTCGGGCGCCTGGTCGACGTGGACGACCTCGATGACGTGATCCTCGCGTTCGAGGACGGCCTGGTGGTCGAGACCGGCGATCGCGTCTCGTCGCGCGAGTACGTCCGCTGGATGCACGAGGTACCCGGGCTCGGCGGCGCGATCCGCAAGCTGGGCGTGTTCGATGCGACCGACGGTGCCGAGGAGCCGGCCCTCGTCGCGAGCGCGGTCGAGTTCATCCTCGAAGGACTCCACCTCGGCCGCCGGATCAACAAGGACCGCGGCGCCTCGGGCGTCGTCTACCGGCGCTGAACGCTGGTCCCCGGTGACCGCCTTCAGCCCGGATCCGCGTCACCTCGATGATCCGTCGGTCCTCGCTCCCCGCGACCGGACGCTGGGTCGGCACGCGCGCTTCTCGCGCTGGGACGGCACCCAGGCCGTGCCGGATCTCGATGCCGACGAGATCCTCGACCAGCTGGCGGATGACGTCATGGCCGAGGGTGACCTCACCTCCGCGCTCCGGAGGCTGATCGAGCGCGGCCTGGCCGCGCCCGACGGCTCCCGGCGCGACCTGCCGGGACTCCAGGACCTGATCGATCGCCTGACCCGACAGCGCGAGGACGTGCTCGATCGATATCGCCTGGGTGACGTCCTGGCCGACGTCCGGCGGGAGCTGGACGAGATCGTGAGCCAGGAACGCGGCGGCGTGGAGCGCCGACTGGAGGAGGCCACGGCACCCCCGGGCCCGGGGACCCAGACGCCGGTGGCTCCCGACGAGCTGCGGTCGATGCTCCGTGACGCGGCCGCGCGTCGCCTCGACCAGCTGGATGCGCTGCCCGACGACGTCGGCGGCCGTATCCGTGGCCTCCAGGAGTACGACTTCATGGAGCCATCGGCGCGCGAACGGTTCGCGGAGCTCGTTGAGCGGCTCCAGCGGAGCGTCCTCGATCGATATGCCGCCGGCCTCAACGAGGCGATCCAGAACCTCTCCCCGGACGACCTGGCGGCCAACCGCGACATGGTTCGTGACCTGAATCGGCTGCTCGAGCAACGCCTCGCCGGCGACGAGCCGAGCGACCAGCAGGTTGCCGACTTCCTCCGCAGGCACGGTGCCTTCTTTCCCGGCGCCGGCTCCCTCGATGACATCGTGGAGCAGCTCGCGGCGCGGATGGCGGCCGTCCAGTCGCTGCTTCGCTCCCTGACGCCCGAGCAGCGCGCGGAGCTCCAGGCGACGATCGACGCGCTCCTCCAGGACGACCGTCTGCGCTGGGATCTCGCCCAGCTCGCGGCCTCACTGGACCAGTTGATCCCCGGCGGCATCGGCGACCGGTTCCGGTTCGGCGGCGACGAACCGCTGGGGCTCGAGGGGGCGCTCGAGCAAATCTCGCGCCTCGGGGCCCTGGACAGGCTGGAGGACGAGCTGACGGACGTCGTCATGCCCGGGGACCTCTCCCGGATCGACCGTTCGGACGTCCGCGAGCTCCTGGGCGACGAGGCGGTACGCGACCTGGATGCCCTGGATGATCTCGCTCAACGCCTGGAGCAGGCGGGATATCTCACCCGTCGCGGGCAGCGGCTCGAGCTGACTCCCCGCGGCAGCCGGCGGATCGGGCAGAAGGTCCTCGACGACCTGTTCGCGCGGCTGCGGCGCGACGCGTTCGGCGGTCATCGGGTGGATCGCGCCGGGCGTGGAGGGGAACGCGACGAGACCACGAAGCCGCTCGAGTTCGGCGATCCGTTCCACCTCGACCTCCGGCGGACTCTCGCCAACGCCCTGGCGCGCGAGGAGAACGCGATCGACGTCCGGGCGGCCCAGGGGCGGCCCGGACTCCGCCTCGCGCCCGGCGACTTCGAGGTGTTCCGCACCGAGCAGCTGACGTTGACGTCGACGGTGCTGCTGGTGGACATGAGCCGGTCGATGCTCCTGCGGGGGTGCTTCGTCGCCGCGAAGAAGGTCGCGATCGCCCTCAACACGCTGATCAGAACGCAGTTCCCGCGTGACCACCTCGCGGTGGTCGGCTTCGCGTATTACGCGCGCGAGATCCGGCCCGACTCCCTCGCCGAGCTGACCTGGCACGGGTACGAGTACGGGACGAATCTCCAGCACGGGCTGATGCTCGCGCGGCGGATCCTGGCCCGGCACCGTGGTGCAAACCGGGAGATCGTGGTCATCACCGATGGTGAGCCCACCGCGCACTTCGAGGACGGGCAGGTGGAGTTCAGCTATCCGCCGACGCGGCGGACGATCCAGGAGACCCTGCGCGAGGTCCGACGATGCACGCGCGAAGGGATCACGATCAACACGTTCATGCTCGAGCGGAGTCGGGCGCTCGCGGAATTCGTCGCGCTCGTGACCCGCCTCAACCGCGGACGTGCCTTCTACGCGTCGCCCGAGCGGCTGGGCGAGTACGTCCTCGTCGACTTCGTCTCACGACGCACCCGCAAGGTGTCGTAGCCTCCGGGTACCGTCGCCATCATCCGCGACATCCGGTGGAGGATGCACATGGACCTGTTTCCGTGGCTGTTGTTCCTGCATGTCCTGGGCGCGATCGTGGCCTTCGGCCCGAGCTTCGCGTTTCCGATCATCGGGGCCATGGGTGGGAGCGAGCCCCAGCATGGAAACTTCGCCACCCGCGTCTCGCACGCGATCAGTAGCCGGCTTGTCTACCCGATCGGGATCACGCTGCCGATCACCGGCGCGGCGATGATCCTGGTTCGCGGGATCAACCCGGCGGATCGTGCCTACTGGTGGCTGGGGCTCGCGATCGTGCTGTACGCGATCGCCTACGGCTACTCGTTCTTCTACCAGCGCAAGCTCGTGGACGAGGTGATCGGGATGACGGCCAGCCCGCCGCCCCCCGGAACAAGCGGGCCACCGCCGGCGCTGCTCGCGCTGGTGGCCCGGATCCAGCGCGGAGGCATGCTGCTCACGGTCCTGCTCGTCTCGATCATCCTGCTCATGGTCGTGAAGCCCCGGATCTGAGTCGCGGGTTCAGGAGATGAGCGGCCGGACCTCCCGGTCGAAGCGCTCGATGGCGGCCACGGATCGCTCCGTGTCCGTCTCGCCGAAGCCGAGCGCGACCTCGGTCACGCCGCTCTCCGCGAACGCGCGGAGATCGGACGCCATCGCTTCGGGATCGCCGCGCAGCGCATAGAAGCTCCCCTGCGGCTGGTCGAAGCGGACGGCGACGCGGGCCGACAGCACGGGCATCGGACGACCTGCCGCCTCGGCCGCCGCTCGCACGACCGGAACCCGCTCCGCGTACTGGCTGGGGCTGGACGCGCTCGAGTGATACCCGTCGCCGAGGCGTCCTGCCCGCGCGAGGGCCGCGGGATGGCGCCCCCCGACCCAGATCGGCAGCTCGGCACCTCGGACCGGCAGGGGTTCGAAGACCGCATCGTCGAACCGGTGGAATCGGCCATCGAACGGCTCGCGCGAACCGCTCCACAGGTGCCGCCAGAGGGCGATCGTCTCGTCCAGGTAGGCGCCGCGGACGCGGAAGCGGTCGCCCATGCCGAGATTGTCGAATTCGGTGCGGTTCCAGCCGACGCCGACCCCGGCGATCAGCCGTCCCCGGGACAGCGCATCCAGGCTGGCAAGCTCCTTCGCGAGGACGACGGCGTTTCGCTGCGGGACGACGATCACGCTCGTGCCCAGGCGGAGGTCCGGGTGCCGCCCGGCGACATACGCAAGGGTCAGGATCGCCTCGAAGATCCGTCCGTACTCCGACGCTGCCGACTGCGGGACCAGCACGTGATCGGTGGTCCACACCGACGACCAGCCGAGTCGTGCCGCCGCATCCGCGGACGCCTCGATGCCTTCCGCCGAGGCCCCGTCGGGCATCGTGGGCAGGACCAATCCGATCTGCATGGGCAGATCGTACGGACGCACGGCCGACGGCGCCCGGCGGCGACGGGCCGGGCCCGCAGGTCTCCGCCGATCGCGGGCTACCATGACCCCGAGACCTCAAGGGAGAACCGCCGAATGCCCCACGTCGCCGCCAGCGCCGAAGACCTGCTCTCCCACCTGGCCGGGATCGTCCACATCGCGGGCGACAGGCTCGCCGTCGACGACGCCGCGGCGTTGCGGGACTCTGGCATCCGTGACCTTGCCTGGACGGCCGCGTTCTCCGAGGACCCGGGCGCCGTCGCGACGGCCCAGTGGATCGTGTGGGAGGCGAGCCAGGAGCTCGGTGCGCGGTCGGCGAGCATCCATGACCTGTACCTGGCCCGCGGGCGCGGTGAGGTCAACGGGTTCACGGTCCCGGCGATCAACATCCGGGCCCAGACGTACGACATGGCGCGGACGGCGTTCGAAGCGGCGGCCGAGTCCGACGTCGCGGCGGTGATCCTGGAGTTGGCCCGCTCCGAGCAGACTTACACGTTCCAGCGACCGATCGACTACGCGACGTCGGTTCTGGCCGGCGCGGTCGCGGCCGGCTGGCAGGGGCCGGTGTTCCTCCAGGGCGACCACTACCAGTTCAACGCCAAGAAGTACGCGTCCGATCCCGAGGCGATGACCGAGGAGATCCGTCGGGCGTGTCGGCTGGCGATCGATGCCGGCTACCGCAACATCGACATCGATTCGTCCACCCTGGTCGACCTGTCCCAGCCCGATCTCGATCGGGAGCAGCGGGAGAACTACCTCCGGGCGGCCGAGCTGACGGCGCTCATCCGCGAGCTGGAACCGGACGGCGTGACGATCAGCGTGGGTGGCGAGATCGGGGAGGTGGGCAAGCAGAACTCGACCGAGGGCGAGCTGCGAGCCTATCTCGACGGCTACCGGCGCGAGCTCGACGCGAGGCAGGCCGGTGCGGTGGGCATCAGCAAGGTGAGTGTTCAGACCGGCACCTCCCATGGTGGCGTTCCGCTTCCGGATGGCGGCGTGGCGGAGGTCAAGCTGGACTTCGAGGTGCTACGGGAGCTGGGCGAGGTGGCCCGACGCGACTATGGGCTGGCCGGCTGCGTCCAGCACGGCGCATCCACCCTGCCGGACGAGCTGTTCCACCGGTTCCCGCAGGTGGAGACGGCCGAGATCCACCTTGCGACCGGCTTCCAGAACGCGCTCTACGACCACCCGGCGTTCCCGCGCGAGTTGCAC
>DATBLH010000013.1:0-9978 GCA_036555445.1 Candidatus Limnocylindrales bacterium | reverse complement strand
GCCCAGGACCTCGGAGCCCGTCCCGACCAGGCGTTCCGCCACGTCCTGCTGCCACAGATCCGGCCCGGAATCATCACGGCCTGCATCTTCGTGTTCATCCCGATCCTGGGCGAGTTCCTGACCCCGTCGATGGTCGGCGGGGCGTCGGGGCTGCTGATCGCGAATCTGATCGCGAACTTCTTCAAGAACGCGCTGATCCCGGAAGGGGCGGCGGTCGGCTTCATGGTCGCGGCGCTGGTGACCGTGCTCCTGATCGCGTTCCGCCGGTATCTGCGGGTCGAGGACGTGTACGCCCGTGGATAGCCGCGTCGACCCGTTGGAGACGATGCCCGTCAGCCGCTATGCCAACGCGCTGCGCTGGGGCCTGCGGATCCTGTTCGTGGTGCTGATGGTGTTCCTCTATTTGCCGATCGCATTCATGATCCTGTTCTCGTTCGACGCGTCGGCCACGCCCGGCCTGCCGATCCAGGGCCCGACGCTCCACTGGTACGACGTGATGCTCAACAACCGCGTCCTGCTGCGCGCGGTTGGGAACACCTTGACGGTCTCCGCGATCGTCGCTGTCCTGGCCACGATCATCGGGACCATGGCCGCGTTCGTCCTGGTCCGGGCCGGGCTCCGCTTCCCGAATGCCACCAGGATCGCGTTCACCCTGCCGATCATGGTTCCGGGTGTCCTGATCGGTATCTCGTTGCTGATCTTCTTCTCGCGGGCGCTCGACCTCCAGCTGTCGCTGGGATCGGTGATCGCCGGTCAGCTGGTGGTCACGACGCCGTTCGTGGTGCTGATCGTGGCCTCGCGCCTCCAGGGCTTCGAGCGCCGCCTCGAGTGGGCGGCCGCAGACCTGGGGGCATCGCCGCGGCAGACGATCCGCCACATCGTGCTGCCCCTGATCGCACCCGCGATCCTGGCCGGCGCCCTGATCAGCGTGACGGTCTCGATCGACGAGTTCGTGATCACGTGGTTCACGGTCGGATCGCAGCCCACCCTGCCGACCTACATCTATACCCAGATCAAGTTCGGGGTCACGCCAGAGGTCAACGCCGTGGCGACGGTCATGCTCGTCCTGACGCTCGTGATCTTCGGGATCGCGTCGTTCCTTCTCGGACGGCGATCGTCCGCCCGCCGGCGGAGGGCTGCTGCCTGATGCGAGCGGCGGTGTTCAAGGGGAACGGCATCCTCGCGCTCGATGACGTCCCGGAGCCCCGGGTCGAGCGCGACGACGACGTCGTCATCGACGTCGAGGCATGCGGGATCTGCGGCAGCGACCTCCAGATCCTCAACGTGCCGCCCGGCCATCCGGCAACGCCCGGCACCGTCCTGGGTCACGAGTTCGTCGGCCGCATCCGGGCGACCGGTGCCAACGCCGACGGGCTGGCGGTGGGTCAGCGGGTGACCGTCGACCCCGATCCGAAGTGCGGGATCTGCGGCCCCTGCCGTGCCGGCCGGCCGGCGAGCTGCGAGAACATCCGCGCCCTCGGGGTCTATCGCGACGGGGCGCTCGCGGCCTCGGTGGTCGCACCGGCCGACGCCGTGTTCCCGCTCTCGGAGGATCCGCCGGCACCGATCGCGGCCTTGATCGAGCCGCTGGCGTGCGTCGTCAACGGCGTCAACAAGGCCACGCCGCGGCCCGGCGAGTCCGTCCTGATCTTTGGGGCCGGGGCGATCGGCTGCCTGTTCCTCGCGATGTTCAAGGCCGCCGGCGCATCCCCCGTGATCGTGGTCGAGCCGCAGGAGGGCCGGGCCGACGTCGCGCGCGCCGTCGGGGCTGACGAGGTCCTGACGCCCGACCAGCTCGCGGATCGACAGAAGGAGCTTCTCCCGTACGGGGCCGACATCGTCGTCGACGCCGTGGGCAGCCAGTTCGGGTCGGCCGTCGAGCAGGCCGGCCTGGGCGGCCGGATCGTCCTGTTCGGGATGAACCAGACCGCTCGCCCCCCGATCCACCAGTACACGATCACCGACCGCTCGCTGAGCGTGTTCGGGTCATATGTCACCGCGTTCACCTTCCCGACCGCGATCCGGCTCGTTGAGGGTGGCTCCCTTCGCCTCGAGCCGATCGTGACCCACGTCATGCCCCTGGACCGCGTGACCGAGGGCGTGGACCTGCTCCGCTCGGGAGGCGCGACGAAGGTCGTCATCACCCCGGGCACGACGCCACACGGCTGAGGGCGCGTCCACTGGAACTCGGGCTGTACACGGATTCGCTCCAGCACCTCGGCTTCGAGGCCGCCCTGGATGCGGCCGCGCGGATCGGCGCCACCGGGATCGAGATCGCGACCGGAGGCCAGTCGCGGGCGCCGCACCTGCGGATCGACGAGCTGTTGGCCGACCGCGGCAAACGAGCTGCGTTCGCCGACGCGTTCACCAGCCGCGGCCTCCGGATCGCGGCCCTGAACTGCTCCGCCTGGCCGCTGCATCCGGTCGTCGGCGAGCAGCACGTGGAGCTGATCCGGTCGACGTTCAGGCTGGCCTCCGAGCTCGGCGTGCGGAAGATCGTCACGATGTCCGGGAACCCGGGCGACGCTCCGGGGGACGCCGCCGTCAACTTCGTCTGGTACCCGTGGCCGGCCGACTCGATGGCGCTCCTCGACCGCCAGTGGGCCGCGGCGATCGAGCTCTGGCAGCGCCTGGCTCCGGAGGCCACAGCGGCCGGGATCGAGCGGATCGCGTTCGAGCTCCACCCCCTCCACCTCGTCTACAACGTGCCGACCCTGGAGCGGATGCGCGTGGCGGTGGGCCCGATCATCGGCGCCAACCTGGACCCGTCGCACCTGTTCTGGCAGCAGATGGACCCGCTGGCCGCGATCCGCGCCCTGGGTCCCGCGATCCACCATGTCCACCTCAAGGACACCGAGATCGTCGCCGACCAGGTCGCGATCGCCGGCGTCCTCGACCAGCGGCCGTTCGACGACCCCTCGAAGCGCGGCTGGGTGTTCCGGACCGCCGGGAGCGTCCATGACCGCGCCTGGTGGTCGTCGTTCGTCGCCGCCCTGGCGGCGGTCGGCTACGACGACGTGCTGTCGATCGAGAACGAGGACGCCGGGCTGCCGCCCGAGGCCGCGGTCGAGCAGGCGGCCGCGTTCATGCGACCGATCATCGCCGGCTGACGCTCAGTGGGACGCGCCCACCTCGTCCGCTGCGGCAAGCTCGTCGCGGTGAGCGACCAGGAACTCGCTCGTCGCCTCGATCAGGAGGTCCACATCGGCCTCGGTGTGGGCCCCGGTGAGGAAGCCCCGGATCATGTAGTGCGGGTGGACATAGATCCCGCGCTCCAGCAGCCAACCGCGGTAGGCGCGCTGGATCGGGTGGTCCTTGTCCATCGCGAACCGGGCGAAGTCGCGGAAGCGGCGGATCGGGGTGTCCGTGAAGTACACCGTCCAGACCCCTGCCGACTCGCGGACCTGGACTCGGGCGCCGGTGTCCTCGATCGTTCGCTGGATGCCGGTCGTGAGCCGGCGGCCGAGTGCTGCGAGATGGTCGTGGATCGCCCCCTCGCGAACGATCCGGGTGACCTCGAGGGCGACCGCGGCATTGAGCGTGTGGCCGGCGAACGTGCCCGCGAACAGGACGTCGCCCTTGGGTCCCAGCCGATCCATGATCTCCGCCCGCCCGCAGAGGACCGAGATCGGGAAGCCGTTCCCGATCGCCTTGCCCAGGGTGGTCAGGTCGGGCGTCACCCCGAACCGCTCCTGGGCGCCACCCGGAGCGTGGCGGAATCCGGTGATGATCTCGTCGAAGATCAGGACCGTGCCCGCGGCCGTGCACGCCTCGCGGAGCGCCTCGAGGAACCCCGGCTCGGGGAGCACCACGCCGGCGTTGTGGAACACGGGCTCCAGGATCACCGCCGCGATCGTGTCACCGTCGCGGGCCAGCGTCTCCCGCACCGCTGCGGCGTCGTTGTACTCGCAGACCGTGACCAGGTCGCGGACGGAAGCTGGAATGCCGGCCGACGCCGCCACGGGCGTCGGCCGATCGCCGTCGGTCGCGAAGTGGTGGCTCCAGGCCACGTAGTCGTGCCAGCCGTGGTAGTTGCCCTCGAACTTGAGGATCCGTTCGCGGCCGGTGAACGCGCGGGCGAGGCGGATCGCGTGGAAGGTCGCCTCGGTGCCGGTGCAGCTGAACACGACGCGCTCCGCCGACGGGATCATGTCGATCAGTCGCTCGGCCAGCTCGACCTCGATCGGGTTGGCGGTCGAGAACGAGACGCCGTGCTCGTCCATCGCTCGCTTCACGGCTTCGTTGATGCGGCGGTCGTTGTGCCCCAGGAGCACGGCGCCGAACGACGCGTGGAAGTCGAGGTACTCGTTGCCGTCCACGTCCCGGATCCGGGAGCCCTGGGCCTGGGTCATGAACAGCGGATAGGGCCGGGCGCCCCGACCCTCGCCCTGGACGCCGCCCGGTGAGGCCTGGCTCGCCCGGGCGTGGAGCCGCGCCGACTCGTCGGTCGGGATCGGCCAGTCGTAGGCCTCGCTGACAGCGGCTCCGTCGCGGTCGATCGTCGTCATGCCCTGGCCACCTCTTGCTCGCTCGTGAGACTTGGGACCGCGACCGCCGTACGCGCGCCGGTCGCGGCGGCCGCGTAGATCGCGTCGATCACCGCGTTGGCCCGCACCCCGTCCTCGAAGTCGGCGTGTGCCTGGCGACCCTCGGCGATGGCCGTCAGGAACTCGGCCCACATCGCGCACACCTGGCCGAGCCAGCCGATCCCGGTCCCGTCGGTTCCGGCAATCAGGAGCTGGGCCGCCCCGGGATGGGCCGGGCTCACCAGGACACGCCGGTAGCCGAAGGTCAGCGGATCGCCGGGAAGGCTCACACGGTACTCGTCCGGTCGCTCCAGGTTCCACGCCGCCGACCCGGTCGACCCGAACACGTCGATCTCGAGCGCCACCCGCTTCCCGATCGCGACCCGGCTCGTCTCCAGGACGCCATAGGCGCCGCCCGCGAACGAGACGATGGCCGCCGCGGCATCCTCCACGTCGACCGTTCCACGCCCGCGCTCCGCGCTGCCGGCCCCGGCACCGCGGTTGCCGATCGCGCCGGCCGCCGGGAGTGGCCGCTCGGCGATCGCCGTCACCGTCACCGCCTGGACCGCCTCGATCTCGCCGACCAGGAAGCGCGCGCAGTCGACGACGTGATAGCCGGTGTCGATCGCGATCCCGCCGCCGGCCAGCGCGCGCTGGAACCGCCACAGGAGCGGCACGTCCGGGTCGGCACCGTAGTCGAGGAGGAACGAGGCGCGCAGGCTCCGGACCTCGCCCAGCTCGCCGCGCTCGATCAGCTCCCGGATCGACCGCAGGGCCGGCGTCCAGCGATAGGCCGCCCCCAGGCCGTGGAACACGCCCGCGGCCCGACACGCCCGCAGCAGCTCGGCGGCGCGCTCGGCCGATTCGGCCAGGGGTTTCTCGGACACGACGTTCTTCCTGCCCGCCGCCGCGCCCAGAACGACCTCGTGGTTGAGGACGGGGGGCAGGCAGGCCACGATGACGTCGACGTCGCTCGCGTCGACCAGCCGGCGCCAGTCGCTTTCGACGCGCTCGTATTCGAAGCGGTCGGCGAGTCGCGTCGCCAGCTGGTCGTTGACGTCGGCGACCGCGACCAGGCGGGGATGCAGGGGCAGGTCCGGATACAGGGCGCTCAGCAGCCGCAGCGCGTGACTGTGGGCCCCGGCCATCGTGCCGGCGCCGACCATGCCGATGCCGATCGACCGGCGCTCGGTCATGACCCGGCGGCCGGCTCCGGCGCGGCCGTGATCTCGTCGATCGTCACCCGACGTCCCTCCGCGGCGGACGCCACGATCGCATCGCACAGGAGGGCCGCCTGGTATCCGTCCTCGAAGCTCGCCTGCTCGGGTGGCAGCGGCCGGTCCTCGATGATCGCCGACAGGAAGTCGCGCCACTCGTGGGCGAAGCTGTGCTCCCAGCCCACCGTATGGCCCGGCGGCCACCACATGTCCATGAACGGGTGATCGGGCTGGCTGACGAGGATGTCCCGGAAGCCACCCGTGCCGTCGGCCTCGTCACCGGGATAGAACACGTGGAGCCGGTTGAGGTCCTCCATGTCCCACCACAATGAACCGTCGGTGCCGTTGAACTCGATCACCTGGCGACCCTTCCAGCCCCATGCCACCCGCGATGCCTCGAGCGACGCGATGCCGCCACCGCGCAGGTCGATCGCCGCGACGTAGGCATCCTCGACGTCGGCGCCGCCCTGGGTCAGCTTCGCGGACGTTGCCTGGACGGCCTCGGCCTCGTTGCCCAGGTAGCGCAGGAAGTCGACGATGTGCCCGTAGTCCGTGACCGCGCGCGATTCGTTCTGCCGGCGGCTCGGGTTCGTTCCCGCGGCATGGTCCTGGAGATAGACCGCCCGGTAGTGGAGGCACCGACCGAGCCGGCCGCTGTCGACGATCTGGCGAGCCAGGCGCATCGCGGGCATGTAGCGGTAGTTGAAGCCGACGGCGGCATGGACGCCCGCCCGCTGGGCGGCCTCCAACATCGCGCGCGCTCCGAATCGATCCCGGGCCAACGGCTTTTCGCACAGGACGGGCTTGCCCAGGGCGAGTGCCGCCTCGGTGGCTTCGCGATGGACGGTCTCGCCGAGGAGGACGGCCACGACGTCCACCTGCGGATCCTCGACGACCTCGGCCCAGTCGGTGGTGTACCGCTCCACGCCCAGGTCCCGGGCCATCGGCTCGCCGCGCTCCCGGGTCCGCGCCGCCAGGGCGGTCAGCCGGATCGGCCGCCCGAGCCGGCCGACATGGTTGAGCGTGTGGAGGGCGTGTCCGTGGGCCCGGGTGATCCAGCCGGCGCCGAGGATGCCGATGCGGATCGGCTCGCCCATCGGTACGCCCGTCTCAGGCCGGGACCGCCGGTACGGTTCCGATCGAGTCGAGGATCCGGCCCGGATCGGCGAGGGTCTCGCGGATCGTGTCGGCGTAGGCCTCGATGACCTCGACTGGTTGGATGAAGATCGGATGACGCGCGTCGCAGATGACCAGCGACGAGTCGAGCATCGCTGTGGTCTCGGGGAAGTCCGCCGGGTCGTAGCTGATGTCCCGGCTCGCCGGGGGTTGGGTCCACGGGAATGGGCCCCCGAACCCCACCCGATCCTGGAACACCGGGAAGGCAGGCGCGGGCTGCCGATGCCACAGCTCCACGCCCACGCCCTTGGCCTGGAGCGCCTGGCCCAGCGCGTCGCGGAACGCGGTCGGCTCGACGTCACCGAGACCCAGCTCGGCCGGCACCAGGCGGACCCGGTAGTGGTAGTAGGTCGAGGTCCGGTCCTCGGGGACGTGCGGCGTCCGGATCCCCGGCGCTCCCTCCAGTCGCTTGTCGAGGATGGCCGCATTGCGCTGCCCGATCTCGATGACCTCCGGAAGCCGGCGGAGCTGCGAGCGGGCCAGCGCCGCGGGCATCTCCTGGTGGCGGTAGTTCCACCCGATCGAGTGGACCGTATAGGGCCGGAAGTTCCAGCCCGTCAGCTTCCCGAGCTCGGGGATGTCCTCGCCGAAGGTGCGGATCCTTCGCGCGCGGTGGATGAGGTCCGGGTCGTCCGCCACGAGCAGCCCGCCCTCGCCACCGGTGAGGATCTTGCTCGAGTTGAGGCTGTAGCAGCCGACGAGGCCATGCGTGCCGACCTGCTTGCCGCGGTACGTCGCGCCGTGGGCCTGGCAGGCATCCTCGATGACAGGGATCCCGTGCCGGTCGGCGATCTCGAGGATCGGTTCGAGGTCGCACGGGAGGCCGCCGATGTGGACGGCGATGATCGCCCGGGTCCGCGGACCGATCCTGGCCTCGATCTGACCGGGGTCGAGGTTGAAGGTCGCGGGATCGATGTCGACGAAGACGGGGATGGCCAGGGACTGAAGGATCGGCTGCCACGTCCCACCGAAGGTGTACGCGGTCGTGATGACCTCGTCGCCGGGCTGGATGCCGATGCCGTAGAGGGCCGCATGGATCGCCGCGGTGCCGGAGTTGAACAGGAGGCCCGTGGAGCGGCCGACGAACGCCGCCCATTCCGATTCGAGGGCGGTCGATTCGGGGGCGCCCACACCGCCGAGGATCCCGCGCTCGAGCACGGCTCCGACGGCTTCGCGGTCCTCGGGACGGATGTCGGGCCAGACCCGCTTCAGCTCAATGGGGACGCGCCGAACCGGTTCAGCTTCCATGCCTTCGCCCCTCTGGTGAAACGATTGCACGGATCGTACATGACCCGTCACCGGATGGGTCGTGGTCCCGCATGCCGACCCCGCGACTAGCTCGCGGCGCCCCTCCCGAATGGGAGTCGTGGATCGAGCGCCTGGCCTGCCCAGGCGTCCTTGACCCACGCGTGGGTCGGGTCGTCGCACGCCCGCCAGGCACGTTCGCCGGACCCGGCCATCACGTTGAGGTAGTACAGGTCGTACCCGGGTGCCGCCATCGCCGGTCCATGCCAGCCATGCGGGACGAGGACGACGTCGCCGGTCCGGACCGTGGTCAGCACGTCGATCGGTCGCGCGGTGGTGCCATAGATGTGCTGATAGGCGAGGCCCGGGCCGGCCGGTCCGTCGGCGACGAGATAGTGGTAGATCTCCTCGAGCTCGGTCTCCCCCTCGCGGACCTCGTCGTGCTTGTGGGGCGGGTACGAGCCCCAGTTGCCGCCGGGCGTCAGGACCTCGACGGCGATCAGCCGGTCTGCCTGGAAGCGATCGGCCGCAGCGAAGTTGCGCACCTCCCGTGAGCAGGCGCCGGCCCCCCGCAGTTCCACGGCGACTGCGGACGCCTCCACGTAGCGGACCGGGAAGCGCGCCTTCGCGCGGGCGGTCGCGACCACGAACTGCCCGCCCGCCTCGCTGCTCACCTCGATCGGCGAGCCAGGTGGCGCATAGACGAAGTCGCTCGGGCCGGCCCAGACGCTGGGTCGCCCCACGAGCGCGAACTGCAGCGTGTCGACCGCCACCTCGAACGAACCCTCGAGTGGAAGGAGGATGACCTCATCGTCGGCCGTATCGAAGCCCACGGACCCGCCGGGGTCGAGGGTGGCACCGCGAAGCCCGCAGTACCGCCAACCGGCCATCTCCGGGGTAAGCACCACCGACCAGCCGTCCGCGGCGAGGGAACCTGCCGGGCGATAGACCTCGGGCGCGTCGGTCCTCACGTCATGTTCGGATCGGGGGATGCCAGGGGCCGACAGGCTGTCCATGGGGCCCGTGAGACTAGCCAACGCCCTGGGCTCCGTCAACGGCCGCCGTGTCGTCCATTTGACACGTACCGCGTGGCTCCATCGCGGGGGAGGCGCGCATACTCGCTGCGTCCGATGGGTTGGGTGCGACCTGTGTCGCCCAGCTGGTCGTCTGGACTGCGCCGGGGCCCCGACGAACCCGACCCGAGATGCCAGAGGGGAGGTTCAAGTCATGGACTCTGCTCCCGCTCGAACCACCGTGCGCGTGAAGGGCTTCCGTCGCATGGTTCTGGTCCTGGCCGCTGCAGTCGCTGTTCTGACCATCTCGCTCAGTGCGGAGATCGCTTCCGCCAACGGCCGTGGCAACGCCGAAAACACGTTCACAAAGTGGATCACCGTGTTTCCGGCCATGGCAGGCGTCGTGGGCGGCGATGTCGGGAACGGCACCTACGCCGGAGAGGTCCTCAAGTACACACCGGCGACCACGACGGTCATCGAGGCGCTCTATCACTTCAAAGGCTCGAGACACTCGTTTACAGCGCTGGTCCATGTCGAGCAAACCGGGCTCAAGGCCGTGATCAGCGGCGTCGTCACCGAGGGCTGGTTGAAAGGCCATCTGGTGCGCGGCCGATATACGCAGATCACCTGTAGCCAGGCACCAGACGGGACCTGCTTCCGCGGCCACCTGGATATCCGTCGATAGACACCCGGATGGGGCGGTCGAGCCGTCACTGACGACGCCCCTGAACCGGCCTCCGCGGTGGATCCGGCGTCGACCACCGCGGACAAGGAAGCGGCGCGAGGCCGAGGCCTCGCGCC
>DATBLH010000004.1:0-4272 GCA_036555445.1 Candidatus Limnocylindrales bacterium | reverse complement strand
TGCTCCTGGCACCGTTCTCGATGACGACCTACCGGGGTAGCTGATGGCGTCGATCGAGGAGCTCGATCGGCTTCCACCGGAGGCGTTCGGAGCGGAGATGGCGCCGCTGTTCGAGGGAGCTCCGGGATTCCTCGGCCGCCTCGCCGAGGCGCGGCCATTCGGTACCGACGAGGCGCTGTTCGCGCGGGCGCGCGCGATCGCGCACGCCATGCCCGAGTCGGAACAGCGCGAGCTCGTCGACGCCCACCCGCGGCTGGGCGCGCCGCCCGCGTCCGTGTCTCCCATGAGCTACGTCGAGCAGGGATTCGACCGGCAGACCACCGACGAGCACGCCGAGGCGGACCGGATGCGCGTTGCCGCGGAGCTGGAGCGTCTCAATGAGGCGTACGAGGCGAGGTTCGGGTTCCGGTACTGCGTGTTCGTGGCCGGTCGGCCCAGGGCCGCTCTGCTGCCCGCCTTCCGCGAGGCCCTGGAAGCCGATCGGGCAACAGAGCTCAGCCGTGCCCTGGACGCGGTGATCGACATCGCACAGGACCGCTATCGATCGGTGGCACCCTCCGCGCCCGTCCGGGCGGGCGGTCGATGATCGAGCTCGGAGGCAATCGCTACGGCAAGGAGGCGATCCGCCTCGTCAAGGTCGTCCGCGGCCCGGCGGCGCACGCGATCCGCGACCTCACCGTCGGGGTCCAGCTCGAGGGTGAGTTCGATGCGGTCCATGTCGAGGGCGACAACTCGATGGTCGTCGCCACCGACACGATGAAGAACACGGTCTATGCGCTGGCGAAGGACCGACTCACGGGCGCGATCGAGACGTTCGCGCTCGAGCTCGCGCGCCACTTCTTCAACGAGCCGCAGGTTGGCAAGGCGACCGTCCGGATCCGGGAGCACGGCTGGCGCACGATCGACACCGGAGCGGGAGCTGCCCGCGATGCCTTCATGCGCACCGGCGAGCTGACGCGAACGACGACCGTCACCAGCGAGGCCGACGCCGATCGAGTCGCGGCCGGCATCGAGGACCTGGTCGTGATGAAGACCGGTCGATCCGCGTTCGCGGGCTTCCCCCGCGATCGTTACACGACCCTGGCCGACACCGAGGACCGGTTGATGGCCACCCGGATGAGCGCCACCTGGCAATACCTCGAGCCCGCCGATGCCCTCGATCACGACCGGCTGTTCGCGGGCGTCAGGGCCACGCTCCTCGATGCGTTCGCCGACCACCACAGCCGCTCGGTCCAGGAGTCGATCTGGATCATCGGACGCGCCGTCCTCGAGCAGCACGCGGAGGTCGGGGAGATCTCGATGGCGATGCCCAACCTTCATCACTGGCGGGTGGACCTGTCGCCGTTCGGCCTTGCCAACGACAACGAGATCTTCGTCGCCACCACCGAGCCACATGGGCTCATCGAGGCCACCGTCCGCCGAAGCGGCTAGACCGACCTCGGCTACCGGCTGAACGCGATCGCGTCGACGTCGAAGCGGGGGTGTGGACCGGTGCCCCGGACCACGACCTTGAGGCTGTGGTTGCCGTTCACCGTCCAGTTCCGCGCGAAGACGACGCGCCGGGCGATCGTCGTCGCCGAATGGAGGTCGATCGAGCGCACGAACACGCCGTCCAGATAGATCCGCGCGGCACCCCGGCTGGGACCGAGCGGAGCGACCAACCCGACGCCCTTGCCCACGAACGAGAACGTGGCGGTGGCGCTGGCCCGGCTCGTGGCGCGCGTGCGGCCGCCCGAGGCGGTGGAGATCGCGGCGCTCGTCCATGTGCCCGTGTAGTGGACCTGGGCCGCGTTCTCCTGGTAGCGGGCCATCGTCACCGGGAGCACCCGGGCGGCAAAGTTGCCGGCCGCATCCCGGAACCTGATCTCGAACTCGTAGTGGCGCCCGAAGGCGAGGGTCCGGTCGACATAGCGGCGCGTGGTCGATCCGACCAGGGTCGTCCAGGCGCCCGACCCCTCGCGGAACCGGACGCCATAGGAGGCGACGCCGATGTCATCGGTGCCGGGTCCCCAGCCGACCCGGACGACCACGCTCGACGTGCCGAGCGATCGTCCTTCGAGGGGCTTGACGGTGACGACGTCGGCAACGGGTGTCGAGAAGTCGAGGGCATTGACGGCGTTGACCTGGCGGCCGCTCACGGTCTTGCCCGAGGTCGAGGACAGGGGAGATCCAGAGCTCATGAGACGCGCGCGGAGCGCCTCGGGCGACATCCCCGGCTGCTCGGACAGGACGAGCGCCGCGACGCCGCTCACGTACGGGGCGGAGAACGACGTCCCGTCCCAGTAGTCGGAGACGCTGGAATCGGCGACCGGCGCGAGGACACTGACGCCGGGTGCCGCGAGGTCGACGCTCGTGCGTCCGAAGTTCGAGAACTCGGCCAGCCGGCCACGGTTGTCGTTCGCCGCGACCACGATCATGTTGGGCGAGTCGTAGCCGGCCGGGTACGCCGACTCGGTGAACGGGTTCCCGTCGTCGATGTTGTCCCCGACCTGGTCGCCACCCCCGTTCCCGGCAGAGGCGATGAACGGGATTCCGGACGCCTCGATCGCCGCCTGCAGGGCGCCGTCGCCCGGCTCGGGCCCGCCCCACGAGGCGTTGATGATGTCGGCGCCCATGTCTGCGGCGTACTCGATCGCGAGGATCGCGTGGACGTCGTCGGCGCAGTTGCTCAGGTTGGGATCCGTACCGGTCAGGAACCGGAGGCCCATGATCCGTGCGCCGGGGGCGACGCCAACCATCCCGGACCCGTTCTGGCTGGCGGCGATGACCCCTGCGACCGCAGTGCCGTGGTAGTCCTCGACCGTCTCGTGGAGCGTGTTGGAGTCGTTGCACACGTCCCAGCCGTGGACGTCGTCGATGAACCCGTTGTGATCGTCGTCGACGCCGTTCGACGCCTTGCCACCTCCGCTCTCGCCAGGGTTGTTCCAGGCCTGGGTGGCGAGCTCCGGATGGTCGAAGTCGACGCCATCGTCGATCACCGCGACCACGACGCCGCTGCCATCGGCACCGCCGGCGATCGCCTCGCGCGCGTCCGTGTCGACGTCACTGACGCCCGGCACCCCGAAGATGTTCTGGCCCGTGTTCTGGTGACCCCACTGCTCGTCGAAGCGGGGCTCGGTCACCGGGTCGGCGTGGATCGCGAGTGGTTGCGACGGAGCCGCGGCCAGGACGCTCGGGTCGCGGCGCAGGGCGGCGAGGGTGGCCGCCATCGTCCCCGGGCGGGGCGTCACGACGTCGGCGTTGATGATCCGCAGCTCGCGCTCGAACGTGGCCGCGGCGGCGCCGCGGGCCGCGAGGCGAAGGCTGCGGGGTGTGCCTGCCCGATAGCGGACGATGATCGACCGCGGGGTTGTGATCTGCGGGGCATCGCCGGCCCCGGATGTGGACGGCGGTACCGCCGCGATCGTCGCCGGGACCGCAAGCCCGAGCAGCAGGAGTGCGACCAGCGCCGGTCGGATGGCATGGGTGGCGAAGGGTCGGGTCAACAGGAACGCCCCCGAGATGAGTCCGGTCTCCAGATCATACGGGCGGGCGGGCCGCCCGACACCCCTCGGCCGGCCCGTGACACGCTAGCTGTCACGCGTGGGCACCAGGATGTGGTGCATGGAAGCCCGCATTTTCCCGCTCCCGCAGCCTGCGTCGATCGTCCGCGTGGACGATGATCGGATCGTCATCGACCGGCTCGTCGTCGTGGATTCGTCCCTTGCCGCCGCGCTCGCCGAGCGCGAACCGGCGGAGCGGCCGGGTGTCGTGGAGCGCGCGCTCCGGATCGGCCTGCTCGCCATCGGTGACGCCGGGGTGACCGTGAACGTGGATGTCGTCCGCGCCGAGTTCGAGAAGCTCCTCGACCGGACGGCCCAGGCGAACGATCGTGCGACCGCAGCCCTGGAGGAGACGCTGCGAGCGAACTTCGCCGACGGCGACGGGCGGCTGCCGCGGACGATGGAGCGGTTCCTCGGCGATCGCGGAGCCCTGCGGGCGTTCGTCAACGAGTTGTTCGACGAGTCGAAGCGGGACAGCGCGATCGGCCGGATTTCGACCCTCCTGGGCAGCTACTTCGATGGCGATGCATCGAAGCTGGCACGCCTGCTCGATCCCACCCGGCTGGGCTCGCCGATGCACCAGTTCCGCCAGGAGATGTCCGAGGGATTCAGCCGGATCGCCGAGCGACTCACCGCGATCGAGGCCGCGTCGCGGGCCCGGACCGACGAACGCGCTCGCGGCACCGCCAAGGGCACCGACTTCGAGGACCACGTCGAGGGTCTCCTGGGC